>CAXBPM010000495.1:0-2926 GCA_963977345.1 uncultured Roseivirga sp. | reverse complement strand
TCGCCACAAGTGAAAATATCTACTGAAGCATAACCGTATTCTGGCCAGGTGTGAATAGCCAAATGGCTTTCCTGAATTACCACAACGCCCGAAACGCCATAAGGCGAGAAATGATGGAAGGTGGAATTGATGATGGTTGCGCCTGAATCTTCCGCAGCGCCTTCCATACTTTTTTCGATGTGAACTACATCGTTTAATAGTTCTGATGAACAGTTGTAATACTCGACAATGATGTGTCTACCCAATGAAGCCATTCTATATTTTTTTTCTGCAAATATGAGGTCTTCATTTTAAACGGACTAAAACAAAATAAAAAAACTTACTTCGAGCTCATTCCGGGGTAGTAATAATCCTTGGTTTCTGCAGTGCCTCCCGACACCTCATTCCAGTGTTCGGCCGATACTTGAAGCCAGGCACAAGCGCCTGTGACAAAACCACCTTGCGAATCGCCAGTGAGGTATTCGTACAAGCGGCTAATGGATGGATTGTGAGCTAAAATCGCCACATTCGGGAAAATATCGTCAACACGGTTGACGGCTGCCATCATCACATTTCGTGTAGCTTCATAGTACTCTTCGGACGATATAATGCGTGGCGCAACTTCTAACTGCTGTATGATTTCGGCACAGGTTTGTAAAGTGCGCACCGATGGACTTGTATATATAGTGTCTATTTTAAATGGAAGCTTTTTCAAGTACTCGCCCAACAAAGCCGATTCACTTTTTCCTTTTTCGCTCAGTTTCCTTTTAAAATCACGTTCATTACTTCCTGCTGAACTGGCGTCTGCATGTCTTATTAATAAAAGATTTCTAACCATTCTTCCTCCTCCTTAGTTACGGTTGCTACAACGTGTTTTTTCCCTTCTTCATATAAATAGATGCAGGGTAAAAACGGTTTCATTTGTTTTTTTGAAACTTTTATGCCAATCTTTGGCGCGGTCAAAATTAAAAAATTCAGTATTTATGTCGAAAAACCTAGTCATTGTAGAGTCCCCAGCCAAGGCCAAAACCATCGAAGGTTTTCTGGGAAAAGATTACAAAGTTGTATCAAGTTATGGACATATACGTGACTTACCTAAAGGCAACAAGGCCATAGACATAGCCAATGGTTTTAAGCCAACTTACGAGGTAACGGCCGACAAAAAAGAGGTGATAAGAACCTTGAAAAAATTGGTCAAAGAATCGGAGATGATCTATCTAGCGAGTGATGATGACCGCGAAGGAGAAGCCATTAGCTGGCACTTAAAAGAAGCCCTAAATCTTAATGATGACAACACGAAACGAATCGTTTTTCGTGAGATTACAAAAAATGCCATTCAAAACGCCATCAATAATCCGCGTACGATTGACATTGATTTAGTAGATGCGCAGCAAGCCCGTAGAATCCTTGACCGACTAGTAGGATTTGAGCTGTCGCCAGTACTTTGGAAAAAAATTAAACGTGGCCTTTCTGCGGGTCGTGTGCAATCGGTTGCGGTGCGCATGGTGGTAGACAGAGAGCGTGAAATAGATCAGTTCACCCCTGTTTCTTCTTATAAAATAACCGCCATTTTCAACCTCGGTGATGGCGTTGAATTGAAAGCTGAGCTTCCTTCAAAATTCAAAACAGAAAATGAAGCCCACGAATTTTTAAAAGGCTGTGTAGGTACCAATTATTCGATTTTGGACTTACAGAAAAAACCAGCGAAGCGTTCACCAGCGCCCCCATTTACCACTTCTACCCTTCAGCAAGAAGCCAGTAGAAAATTAGGCTATTCGGTATCGCGTACCATGTCGTTGGCGCAGAAACTATATGAAGTGGGTAAGATCTCATACATGAGAACCGATTCATTGAACCTTTCTGATGATGCCATAAAAAGTGCTGTGGGTGAAATTTCTTCTGCCTACGGAAAAGAGTTTGTGGAAACCAGAAAATTCAAAACCAAGTCGCAATCTGCACAAGAGGCCCACGAAGCGATTCGACCTACGAATTTCGCTACGCATACCGCTGGCGCAAATTATGACGAACAAAAGCTTTACGACCTGATTTGGAAACGTGCTATTGCTTCGCAAATGGCCGATGCCCAATTAGAAAAAACAACCGCTTCAATTTCCATTTCAACCCGAAAAGAAACCCTTTCTGCTTATGGTGAAGTGATCAAATTTGAAGGTTTCTTAAAAGTATACATCGAATCGACAGACGATGAAGATGGTACAAACGAAGCCAAAGGCATGTTACCTCCATTAACGGTGGGACAAACTTTGGAACTGAACCACATGATGGCCAAAGAAGGCTTTTCACGTCATGCGGCCAGGTTTACGGAAGCGAGCTTGGTGAAGCAATTGGAAGAAATGGGCATTGGTAGACCATCTACTTACGCCCCTACCATTTCTACGATTCAGAAAAGAGAATATGTAATTAAAGAGAACCGTGAGGGAACGGAAAGAAACTATCAGGAGCTGATTTTGGCGAATGATAGCATCAAAACCAAAACCAAAACGGAGAATACTGGAGTTGAAAAAAACAAACTCTTCCCTACCAATATTGCCATGATTGTGAATGACTTTTTGGTAGAGCATTTCCCGAATGTGATTGACTTTTCTTTTACCGCTCGGGTGGAAGAGCAGTTTGACCAAATTGCACAAGGCAAGCAGGAATGGCCAAAAATGATTGCTGATTTCTACGGAGATTTCCATCAGAAAGTAGAAAACACAGAGCAACTGGATAGATCAGAAATTAATTCTTCTCGCGAATTGGGTATTGACCCTGAAAGCGGAAAAACACTCCTTGTGCGTATGGGTAAATTTGGGCCAATGGCGCAGATTGGTGAGGCCGATCCGGACGATGAGGAAGCCGAAAAGCCAAGATATGCCAGTCTTAGAAAAGGTCAGTTTATTGAAAGCATTACGATGGAAGAAGCACTTGATCTTTTCAAGCTTCCACGCAC
>CAXBPM010000494.1:0-2930 GCA_963977345.1 uncultured Roseivirga sp. | reverse complement strand
GTTACGGATGGATATATCGAAACCAAAAAATACAGAGAGATAGAGCAGAAATTCGGTTACTACTTTTTCCTAAAATATGGTGCTTCAGCCGAATTCAATGTCAATTTTGATTTGAATGGAGGAGCAAAAACTGCGGTTGTCGAAGGCATACCTGGAAACCAAATGATGGCGAATAACTACATGCGCCCAGTTTATCAAAAAAATGAAAGATACATTCACTTTACTCATGTGGATGCAATTGACTCCCTTCAAACCCTAGTTCTTACCCTAAACACTTTCCAAGCCAGTCCGGAATGGTTCTTCCAGAAAATTTATGATCAATACAGTGCTGCCTCTAAAGGCGCAGGCGTCAACAACTTGGTGCTTGACCTTAGAAACAATGAAGGTGGTGACCGTAGACTTTTGAATTTTCTATACAAAATGATCGCTGGTACTGACTTGGTAGACCCATCTTCAACTTCTACGAGAAGCTTAAAAATCACGAATGAAGACCAGTTAAGAGGAATCAATGGTGCTGTAGGCTCCAAAGAAGTGGTTGCAAATGCAGAACAGTATTTAGAAAAGCATTTTACCGCTAACGCCAAAGGCGAATTTGTAAACGCCACCCAAAACTGGCACGAAGAATTCGAATTAGGTTTCGATTTAAAGGACATGACCTTCAAAGGACAAGTGTATGTGCTTACTTCAGGAAAGACCTTTTCTGCCGCAGCCGATTTCGCTAGAATCTTAGGCGAGTTAGACAATGTGATTCTTGTAGGTGAAGAAACAGGTGGTGCAAACGCAGGCAGAACAGCCAATATGCTTTTGAACTATAGCTTACCAAATTCAGCCCTAATGGTTCAAGTGCCTGTAATTTCAGAAACCTTCCAGAACAAAGGAGACAAGAATCAAAAAGGTCGTGGTGTATTTCCTGATTTCACGGTTAAGAAAACTTACGCAGACCTGATCAATAAGCAAGATGCAGTCTTCAACTTCACCCTTGAACTGATTGCCCAGAAGCCTAATTTGGTCGCCAGCACTTCTTTAGGTCAGTAAATAATTCCTTCCTTTTATTCCTATAGAATTAATCAAAATTCTATTTCCCTAAGTACTCGGATTACTTACCTTTATTGAATGAGTAAACCCGAAAAAACACTCTTCCTTCTGGATGCCATGGCATTGATTTATCGTGCCCACTTTGCCTTCAGTAAAAACCCAAGAATCAGTTCGAAAGGACTCAACACAGGAGCCGCTTTCGGTTTCACCAATAGCCTTTATGAGATCTTAGACAAAAAGAAACCTACTCATATAGCAGTGGCCTTCGATACACATGCCCCAACTTTTAGGCATATTGATTATCCGCTTTACAAGGCCAACCGCGATGCACAGCCCGAAGATATTCGCATTGCTATTCCTTTGGTAAAAGACATCGTTCGGGCCTTCAATATTCCAGTATTGGAACTGGACGGCTATGAGGCCGATGACGTAATTGGCACCTTTGCCAAAAAAGCTTCAGCCGAAGGCTTTGAAGTTTTTATGATGACACCAGATAAAGATTTCGGTCAGTTGGTGGAAGAACATGTGTACCTCTATAAGCCTGCATTTATGGGCAACGGGGTTGATATTATGGGAATTCCCGAAGTATTGGCCAAATGGGACATCGAAAGAATTGATCAGGTGGTGGACATGCTCGGTTTGCAGGGTGATGCTGTAGATAACATTCCTGGTATCCCCGGTGTTGGTCCAAAAACCGCTTCTAAACTTTTGAAGGATTATGATACGGTGGAAGGCATCATCGCACATTCGCATGAGCTAAAAGGTAAACTCAAAGAACGGGTTGAAGAGTTTGCTGCACAAGGTTTACAATCGAAAGAATTGGCGAGAATTTGTCTCACCGTGCCCATCGATTTTGACTCTTCCACCATGGAGTACAAAGGACCTAACAAAGAAAAGCTGACGGAGATTTTTGAAGAGCTAGAGTTCCGTACCACTTTGAAACGCATTTTGGGTGAAACTCCTGCCGCTCCAACAGCATCAAAGCCAAAAGCGGTTGCCAACACTTCTCAAATGGGTCTTTTTGGCGATGCCACACCAACACTTTCAAACGGACCCGATGAACCTGCTGCCTCGGAAAAAAACACCTTAGCTAACACCGAGCACGATTACCATTTAATCGACACGCCTCAAAAGAGAAAGCGGTTGATCAAGTATTTGATGGTGCAAAAAGAGCTTTGCTTCGATACGGAAACTGACAACTTAGATCCAATCGAAGCCAATATGGTTGGCCTGGCCTTTTCATACAAAAAGGGAGAAGCCTATTATGTGCCCACCCCACAAGACCGCGAAGAAGCCCAAGCCATTATTGAGGAATTCAGACCTGTTTTCGAAAATGAAGCCATTCTGAAAATTGCGCAAAACGCGAAATACGATATTCAGATTTTGAAGAATTACGATGTTGAAGTCAAAGGACCAATCTTCGATACCATGATCGCCCATTATTTGATCGATCCAGACACGCGCCATAATATGGATGTGTTGGCCGAAAATTACCTCAACTATACCCCCGTTTCAATTACCGAACTCATCGGTAAAAAAGGAGTGAAGCAAGGCAACATGAAAGATGTTGACATTCACAAAGTAGCCGAATACGCGGGCGAAGATGCCGATATCACCTTCCAGCTAAAACAGGTTTTTGCGCCATTGATGGAAGAAAGCAAAGTGACCAAACTCTTTGACGAGGTGGAAATTCCTTTGGTCAACGTATTGGCCGACATTGAATACAATGGCGTAAAAATCGATGTCGATGCCTTGGCCGTGATGTCGAAAGAACTGGAAGAAGAAAGCCTAAAAGCCCAAACCCAAATCTTTGAATTGGCGGGAGTCGAGTTCAATATTGCATCGCCAAAACAGTTGGGCGAAATCCTTTTCGATCAGATGAAGCTGATTGAAAA
>CAXBPM010000493.1:0-2933 GCA_963977345.1 uncultured Roseivirga sp. | reverse complement strand
GCCTCTTTCTTTGTGTCAATTTTCTGAAGCAAAGGCACTCCAAAAGCCGCGGTTTTTCCAGTTCCTGTTTGTGCCTGACCAATAAAATCAGTGTTCTGTTGAAGGAGAATTGGGATGGAAAGCGACTGAACCTGAGAAGGTTCAAGAATATTCAATTCGCTTAAGCCTTTGATTAAATCTTTAGATATACCGAGTTCGGAAAATGTAGTCACTGTGTCTTTTATTTTTTGCAACTGCAAAGGTAGAACGAATACTTCGCATTAAAGCATTGGATTCTTCTTTCAACCTGACTTATTTGCATCAAAATAAGGAACATGGAAGTAAAAATAGGAATAATCACAGTATCGGATCGGGCGAGTAAAGGAACTTACGAAGACCTCTCTGGCCCTGCTATTATTGAAACCCTCAACGAATACCTCGTTTCAGCGTGGGAACCTGTATACCATGTAATTCCAGATGAGCAACATTTAATAGAGAGTACCATCAAACAAATGGCCGATAAAGAAGGCTGTTGTTTAATCGTAACCACAGGCGGGACTGGCCCTGCTCCACGCGATGTAACGCCCGAAGCAACGGAGGCTGTTTGTAATAAAATGATGCCCGGCTTTGGTGAGCTAATGCGACAAGAAAGTTTGAAATACGTGCCTACCGCCATTTTATCAAGACAAACTGCAGGAATCAGAGGGAAATCATTGGTGGTGAATTTACCCGGAAAACCTAAGTCCATCAGAGAATGCCTCGATGCCGTTTTTCCAGCTATCCCCTATTGCATTGATTTAATCGGTGGACCCTTTATTGAAACCAAACCCGAAGTAATGCAGGTTTTCAGACCAAAACAGTAATCAGAAAGAGTATAGTAAACGGCTTTTGAACTACATAGGGCAATACCATGTTTATGGGCTGCAATAGGCGTTAATCATTTTTGAAAACCCGTTTCAAAAGCCAGTCAATTAATTGTACTTTTGCACAACTTTTCTGCTTTCGGGCAGTATAAACGATTCATTGTTTTAGGTAACCAGTAGATGAAAAACAAAAACGGTAAAAGTTCAGAGGATTTGTTGAAGCAAATTGAAGAGATGGGTGACGATCACATGATGTCCTCTATTGAAACCCCGATGCGCGAAGGTGCTTTTGATTTATCAGACGAAGAGAAAATCGCCATTATTCAGGGCCACTTCGAAAAAATCATGCACACCTTAGGCTTAGACTTGACTGACGATAGTTTAAGTGGCACACCAAAACGCGTAGCCAAGCTTTACGTAAAAGAGCTTTTTAAGGGCTTAAAGCCAGAAAATAAACCTTCACTTTCTACTTTCCAAAATAAGTATGAGTACAGTGAAATGCTTGTTGAAAAGAACATTACGCTTTACTCAAACTGTGAGCATCATTTTCTACCTATTGTTGGTAAAGCACACGTTGCTTACATTCCTAACGGAAAAGTAATTGGCCTTTCTAAAATCAATAGAATCGTAGATTATTACTCAAGAAGACCACAGGTTCAAGAGCGTTTGGCCATTCAAATTCTTGATGAAATGAAACGTTCTTTGAACACAGAAGATGTAGCGGTATATATTGATGCCGAGCATATGTGTGTAAGCTCTAGAGGTGTATCAGATCAATCTTCATCTACGGTTACTGTGGAATACAGCGGTAAATTCAAGGAAGAAGAAACCAAAAGAGAATTTTTAACCTACGTGAACGACAAGCTTAAATGAGCCTGATTGAACAATATCCAATTTCAGTATACAACTCACTCACAAAACAAAAAGAGGTTTTCAAACCCCTTGTAGAAGACCGAGTAGGCATGTATGTCTGTGGACCGACCGTGTATAGCGATGTCCATTTGGGTAATGTTCGCACCTTCCTTTCCTTTGATATTGTTTTTAGGTACCTCAAGTTTTTAGGTTATAAAGTGCGCTATGTGCGTAACATCACCGATGTGGGTCACCTCGTTGGCGATGCCGATGAAGGAGAAGATAAAATCGCTAAAAAAGCACGTTTAGAAGAAATTGAACCTATGGAAGTGGTGCAGAAATACACCAACGGCTTCCATGATGTAATGCAGCTTTTCAATATTCAAGCGCCTTCTATTGAACCTACAGCCACCGGCCACCTAATAGAGCAAATTGAATTTATTAGGAAGATCATTGAAAATGGCTTTGCCTATGAAAAGGACGGTTCTGTCTATTTCAATGTAAGAAAATACAACGAGGCACATCAGTACGGAGAGCTTTCGGGCAGAAACGTTGATGACATGCTTTCGAACACGCGTACCTTGGCGGGCCAAGACCAAAAAGCCGATCCTTTGGATTTCGCTTTATGGAAAAAGGCCGAAGCAGGACACTTAATGCACTGGCCATCGCCATGGAGCGAAGGTTTTCCAGGCTGGCATTTGGAATGTTCTGCCATGAGTACAAAATACTTAGGTAAGTCCTTCGATATTCACGGAGGAGGAATGGATTTGAAATTCCCTCACCACGAAGCGGAGATCGCCCAAAACAAAGGTTGTCACCATGCTGGGGGCGCCAATTATTGGATTCATGCCAATATGCTTACCGTAAATGGTCGTAAGATGGCCAAAAGCGAGGGCAATGGTTTTACTCCAGAAGAACTGGTCACAGGAAATCACAAGCTCTTGGAGCGTGGTTATAGCCCTATGACAGTGCGTTTCTTTATGCTCCAAAGCCATTATGCAAGCACGCTGGACTTCAGTAACGAAGCCTTGCAAGCTGCAGAGAAAGGTTTTAGGCGTTTGATGGCCAGTGTTCAACTGATCGACAAACTTCCTGCTGCGGGAACTGGAAAGGTTTCCAAAGAGAAATCGGAAGAGCTCAAAGGCTTTATCGACCAAGCCATGCAAGACTTGAGCGATGACTTTAATACTGCTAAAGCGATTGCTTCATTGTTTGAAATCAGTTCTAAAGTCAACACCT
>CAXBPM010000492.1:0-2933 GCA_963977345.1 uncultured Roseivirga sp. | reverse complement strand
TTTAATCAGGCGATAAACAACAATACAGAGCCTATTGTAACCATAGAAGATGGATACAAAGCGTTAAAAGTAGCCCAACAAATTCTAGACATTATTGAAGCCAACCTAAAGCAGATTGGCTCTTAAACATAAACAACTATCATTATGGACAACAGAAAATATTTACCCGCTATAGTCATTACTGTAATCGGGGTGATTATCCTTTTCGCGCTATCGAGCAGCGTTTTTTATACCATTCAAGCCAATGAAAGAGCTGTGCTCTTCAAAAAATTCTCTGGCGGTTTAGATAAAGAAAATGTTATTACTCAGGGTTTTCACGTCAAAGCGCCTTGGAATGAATTGATTCTTTTTGATGTAGCCGAAACCAAAGTAGAGGAAACAATGGACGTGCTCGACAAAAACGGATTGAGCATTAAAGTTGATGTATCTGTTCGTTTCTATCCAAAATTCGAACGTATTGGCTATATCTATGAGCGTTTCAGAATGGGTTATGTAAACACCTTGGTAATTCCTGAAGTACGTTCAACAGTACGTCAAGTAATGGGAAGGTTTACTGCCGAAGAAATTTATTCAACAAAAAGACCAGAAGTAGAAACTGCCATTAGAACAGAAACTGCAGAAGTATTGGGTAGTGACGCAAATAATATAGTAATGAGGGCCCTTCTGATCCGTTCAATCAATCTACCGGATAAAATTAAGCAGGCCATTGAAAGTAAATTACAGCAAGAGCAAGAAGCTTTGGCTTATGAGTTCCGTTTGAACAAAGAAAAAAGTGAAGCGGAAAGAAAAAGGATCGCTGCTGAAGGTGAATCGGCTGCCAATAACATCATTAATAATAGCTTAACAGCAAGTCTTTTAAAGATGCGTGGTATTGAAGCCACCTTGAAATTAGCTGAATCACCTAACGCAAAAGTGGTAGTTATTGGTCAAGGAAAGGACGGCATGCCACTTATTTTAGGGGGTAGCAACTAAAAATAACCAAAGTAGGGAACAAGAGTTTCATTTAAGTGTTTTATACATTAAATTCGCTCGCCTAATAAAGCACCCCAAACTAGTAAACCACTTTAGAGAATGTCAAGTACTGCTGAGATTAAAGTTGACGGTAAAACATTAGAACTACCGGTAATTGAGGGCACCGAAAATGAGAAAGCCATAGATATTTCTTCCCTTAGAGGAGAAAGTGGCGTAATCACTATCGACCCAGGATTTAAAAACACAGGTTCAACCCAAAGTGCCATCACTTTCCTTGATGGTGAAAAGGGAATCCTACGTTATAGAGGTTATTCAATTGAAGAATTGGCTGAAAAGTCTACCTTCCTTGAAGTATCATACCTTTTGATTTACGGAGAACTTCCTACTACAGAACAATATCAAGAGTTCACGAAAACCATCACCAACCATACTTTGGTGCATGAAGACATCAAGAAGATTCTTGAAGGATTCCCTTCTACTGCGCACCCGATGGGCGTATTATCTTCTTTAGTTTGTGCTCAAACAGCCTTCTACCCTGCTTCATTAGATCCTAATAGAGCAGCTCCAGAAGTGGACATGAGCATTATTCGTCTGATTGCTAAAATGCCAACGTTTGCAGCTTGGTCTTTCAAAAACCAGATTGGGCACCCGGTGAATTACCCGGATAACACCCTGGATTATTGTAGCAACTTCCTTAAGATGATGTTTTCTAATCCAGCGGAAGCTTATGAGGTTGATCCTGTAGTTGCCAATGCTTTAGATAAGTTATTGATCTTACATGCCGATCACGAACAAAACTGCTCTACTTCAACAGTAAGAATGGTAGGTTCATCTCATGCGAGTTTATATGCTTCAATTTCAGGTGGAATCAATGCCCTTTGGGGACCGTTACATGGTGGTGCTAACCAAGCGGTAATCGAAATGCTTGAAAGCATCAAGAAAGACGGTGGAGACACTAAAAAGTGGATGGCGAAAGCTAAAGACAAAAACGATCCATTCCGTTTGATGGGCTTCGGACACAGGGTTTATAAAAACTTTGATCCAAGGGCTAGAATCATCAAAAAAGCGGCTGACGATGTTTTGGCAAAATTAGGAGTGAACGATCCAATTTTAGAGATCGCTAAAGGTTTGGAAGAAGAAGCTTTGAACGATCCTTACTTCGTAGAAAGAAAACTATATCCAAATGTGGACTTCTACTCAGGTATTATCTACAGGGCCTTAGGCATCCCTACCGACATGTTTACAGTAATGTTTGCGATGGGTAGACTTCCTGGTTGGATTGCACAATGGAAAGAAATGCGTGAGAACAAAGAACCTATCGGAAGACCAAGACAAGTATACACTGGTTACAACGAAAGAACTTACGCCCCTATTGAGAAAAGATAATTGAGTTTTTACTCAAATTTTAAAAGGAGCTTATCTAACGATAAGCTCCTTTTTTGTTGGAATAAAGGCTAAAACTCAAGAATCATCTATCAAAATATTAAATAGACACAAACAATATATAGCAATTTATAGTTTTGATATTTCACTGATTTACAGTATATTATACTTCCAATTGATAATTACTCAAAATCACTAAATCGAAGCTATATGAATTTCCAAGGAGTAAAAGCACCAGAGGTACCCAAAGGCGTTCAGCAGTATCGCCCTGTTACAGATTACATGACCCATGAGGTTATTTCATTCACCCCTGAACAAAGCATAGCAGACGCTATGGATGTCTTTTTAGACAAGCACATCTCAGGCGCACCCGTCATTGATGAGAAAGGGAAAATTATCGGAATACTTTCAGAGATTGACTGTATGAGAATTATGGTAGACGAAGCTTACCACAACCTTCATCACGGTAAGATTACCGTAGCAGAATACATGAGCAATAACGTAGCGACAGTGTCAGTTGACATGGATGTATTAGACTGCGCTCAGAAGTTTCTAAGAACGCATTACAGAAGGTTTCC
>CAXBPM010000491.1:0-2967 GCA_963977345.1 uncultured Roseivirga sp. | reverse complement strand
CAAAAAACAACAAGCCATTATGGACCAAGTGTTAGCCCAACCAAATATTGAAGAGGTGTGGGAAGGGCTGGATTTTGAGGGGATTGTGGGGAGGTTGTAATTAACCAAAGCCTAATTAAAGAATAGCAAACAGATTCTTTCGTTTGCCCAAAAGCAAACTCAGAATAACGGTAGAACAGGCATTATTAAAACTTTTAGCCTCGATACTCCCTCGGGGTTTTACCTGTTACTTCTTTAAATTTTCGGTTGAAGTTGGAGAGGTTACTAAAGCCTGACTCGTAACAAACTTGAGAAACCGTATTGTCCTTGTTGAGCATGAGTTTGCAGGCTTGTCCAATCCGGTAATCGTTTAGAAAGTCAATATAGGTTTTGCGGGTATGCTGTTTGAAATAGCGGCAAAAAGAAGCCTTGTTCATATTGGCCACTTCGGCCACTTCTTCCAAAGTAATGCGTCTGCCAAAGTTTTCTAGGGTGAAGCGGAAGATATCGTCCAATCGCCTTCCTTCTGCTTCTTTCACTGATTTTTGTGGCAGCTCGTTGAGGTACGCGATGCTCTCTTCGTTCCCAAACAAATGGAGCAGTTCAAAAAATGCATTCAACCGCTTTAAGCCATTGGTTTCAAACACCTTTTCAAAAGCGCTTATCATTTGAGGTGAAAAATCATCCTTCACCCGAATACCCCTTTCCGCATTCTGAATAAACTGGAGCAGCTCTCTGATTTCAGGAAACAGCTTTGAAGTTTCTCTCAAATGTTCGGCACGAAAGAAAATAGACTTCGACAACACCCGTATTTCCTGTTCGTAATACTTTTTGTCGCAGCGAAAAACGTGAGGAACATTGGAGCCCATCACAAAGACTTGCCCCGGTTTAAAACTCCCCAAATGATCGCCATGAATCAGTGTTCCTTCGCCAGAAATCACCCATGTAATTTGAATTTCAGAATGCTGATGCAGCATGTCATAGAAATACTGTTCATCATCAATTTGTAAGTAAAGCGATGAAGCTTCGGTTTTAGGAATTTTAAAAGGAAGTACTTTCACCTGTATTATTTAAGCCTAAAAATAAACCTAAGTTAACCAAGTAGCAAATATCATATTAGTATTGGTGAATTTTCGCAAAGTTGTGCAGCAGAGACTCCACTACCTTAGCCAAAAAAAACAATACGATGAAAGTAGCATGGCAAGGCGTTTACCCAGCGGTAACCACAAAGTTTACAAATGACGATAAGCTTGATTTAAAAATGTTTGAAACCAACATCCAAGCGCAATTGGCCGCTGGTGTTGATGGCATTATTTTAGGTGGCACTTTAGGTGAGTCTAGTGCACTATTGGAAGATGAAAAAGACACCTTAGTGAGCGCCACGGTTGACATGGTAGCCGGCAAAGTTCCTGTGATCATGAACATTGCTGAACAAACCACGAAAGCAGCCATTATTGCTGCGGAGAAAGCCAAAAAGAACGGGGCCAGTGGTTTAATGATGCTGCCTCCGATGCGCTACAAAGCTGACGATCACGAAACGGTTACCTATTATAAAGCAGTGGCCAACTCTACAGATTTGCCCATCATGGTGTATAACAACCCCATAGATTATAAAATCGAGGTGACTTTGGACATGTTCGAGCAACTGGCCGAGTGCGAAAACATCCAGTCGGTAAAAGAATCTACCCGCGATATTTCAAACATCACCCGAATGATCAATCGTTTTGGCGATCGTTTCAAAATTCTTTCTGGCGTGGACACCCTCGCCTTAGAAAGTTTATTTATGGGCGCCAATGGCTGGGTAGCTGGTTTGGTTTGCGCTTTCCCAAAAGAAACCGTAGCCATTTATAGACTTCAGAAAGCTGGAAGGCATGAAGAAGCTTTGAAGATCTACCGTTGGTTCTTGCCGCTATTGGAGCTTGACATTAATGCTAAACTGGTTCAAAACATTAAACTGGCAGAAGTAGCCACTGGCATTGGTACCGAAAATGTTCGTGCACCAAGACTTGCGCTTTCAGGCGCAGAAAGAAATCACGTACTTCAGATTATCGAAACAGGAATTAAAAACCGTCCTGAATTGCCAGATTATTTGAATTTGTAAATTGAACCCAATCTTTCGCGCAGCAAAAAACACAACATGATTAAAGGAACAAACTTTATAGGATCAACCCCTTCGAAAGAAGGCACCACACAACTCTTTGCACACAACCCTGTCAATGGTGAAGCTTTCGCTGAACCGTTTTCGGTGGCTACCACTTCTGAAATTGACGAAGCCGTAACCAAAGCAACGCAGGCTTTTCAAGTCTACAAAAGCATAGCACCAGCAAAAAAAGCAGAATTTTTAGACGCAATAGCCGATGAGATCATGGCTTTGGGTGATGCCTTGGTAGCAAGAGCTTGTGGAGAATCGGGTTTGCCTGAAGGTAGAATTCATGGAGAAAGAGGTCGTACCTGCAATCAGTTGAAGATGTTTGCCAATTTGGTGCGCGAAGGCTCATGGGTAAATGCCACCATCGACACCGCAATTCCAGACAGAGCGCCAGCGCCCAAACCTGATTTGCGCAAAATGGAAGTCGCCATTGGCCCTGTCGCCATTTTTGGTGCGAGTAATTTTCCATTGGCCTTTTCAACTGCTGGTGGCGATACCGCTTCTGCTTTGGCTGCTGGAAACCCAGTGATTGTGAAAGCACACGAATCACATTTAGGCACCAATGAAATGGTGTCGCAAGCGATTCTGAAAGCTGCACAAAAAACCGGAATGCCTGAGGGCGTTTTCTCCATGGTGAATGGCGGAATTCCTGAGGGTCAGCAACTGGTAAAGCACCCGCAAATTAAGGCGGTAGGTTTTACTGGCTCATTTAGAGGAGGAAAAGCCCTTTTCGATTTGGCCAACCGCAGAGACGAACCAATTCCGGTATATGCTGAAATGGGAAGCATCAACCCAACATTTATATTCCCTAACAAACTAAAAGAAAACCCAGCCGATTT
>CAXBPM010000490.1:0-2988 GCA_963977345.1 uncultured Roseivirga sp. | reverse complement strand
TGGAAGAAGGCCGCGAAAGCAAAATGCGTTATGAATATATGCTCGTGGTTTGGGACGATCTGGAAAGCGATTATCATCCAGAATATGTCGAAACGAGAGCCTTGATTAACAAACATCCTTTTTGGGGAAATGCTACCGGTCATAGCACTACCGTTGCCGTTTACGACTTATACTCTGAGGCACGAATTACGGTACAGTAATCCGCTTAGGAAAATGAGGTAGGTTACCCTTTGAAATCCACTTTAATATGGCTGCCATCGCAGTAAGGCTTGTTGTTGGATGAGCCACAGCGGCAAAAAGCGGTAGTCTTGTTCTTGATTTCTTCCTTGCCGTCTTTGTCTTTTACATGCAGCGTTCCATACACCAATAAAGGCCCGTTGGCCATCACTTCCACTTTTGTCTCTAAAGCCGCGGCTTCTTGGTTGTCTTCTCCTGCGATATAATAACTCAAAGCACCAGAAGGGCATTTAGCGATTTGGTCTTTTAGCGCTTGGGTCGATGCATTCTCAGCCTTGATCCAAGGCTTGACTTCGGGATTATATACTTCTGGTAGCGCCTTAACGCATTCGGCAGCATGAATACACTTTTGTGGTTTCCAAACTACGGTGAGTTCACCGTTTGAATATTCCTTTACGATCTCCTTTTCCATAGATCAAGATAAAATAATTTTTGGAAAAAAATGTGGATATGCTATGGCTCAGAGAAAGAGTTAATCCCAAATACCATTACACTCAGTGAGAATTACGGGTTGATCGTCAGTAATCAAAATGGTGTGTTCGTGTTGCGTAATGTAGCCTCCTTTATTGCCTACCAATGTCCAGCCATCTTTAAGTTCTACGGCTAAGGTTGAGCTGGTCGAAATAAATGTTTCAATGGCCACGGTGGTGTTTTTCTTGAACCTTTGGTGATTACTTTTTACTCTGTAATTCAAAATACTATCTGGCGACTCATGTAAACTTCTACCGACTCCATGACCAGCTAAGTTTTTAATTACTCTAAACCCAGATTTCTTTGCTTCTGTCTCAATGATCTGACCAATGTCTGCTATTTTCACTCCTCCTTTAATGCTGTGAATCGCTTTGTGTAAAATGCTTTTAGAAGCATCCACTAAAGGCTGATGATTATGAATATCTTTCCCTAAAATAAAAGAGCCGCCATTGTCCGCCCAAAACCCATTGAGTTCGGCAGAAACATCAATGTTAATGAGGTCTCCTTCTTTTAATATTTTCGTTTTGGAAGGAATTCCGTGGGCACCTTCTTCATTCACACTGATGCATGAATAGCCAGGAAAACCATACGTTTCAAAGGGGGCCGACTTAGCGCCATGGCTCGTTAAAATCTGTCCTCCGTAATCGTCTAATTCTTTGGTGGACATGCCAACTTGGGCGTATTCTCGCATTAGCCTTAAAGTAGTACCCACTACTTCGCTAATTTTTCTCATTCCAATTAATTCAGACTCTTTTGAAATAGACATATTTATGTAGACCTTTTTTGGGTTAGAAGCTAAGTTCCAAGTTACGGAGAAAACAAGAGGAGGTTAGCGGATTGTAATGAATAAAAACCATGTAACTCAAGAGTGTTTGTAAAGCCCATTAATTGCTGTACAATTGATATAATTACTTCATCTATAATTACTGTGTTGGTTTTTTAATAATATTTCAAATCATGTCTGCAATAGGGATGGGTCATATTCTTTCGGTTGACTGATTAGCGTACTGTTATCTTCAATTGTAATTGTTTGGTAATATGAGACGCTTAATAAATCTGAAAAGAATACAGTTAAATTTATTTTGGAGATATGAATTTTTTCACTGAAAGGTGTCCTAAGCTTGAGGTCAAAATAAGTATCTTCTTGAAGGTACTTATCTAATGGTGGGTCATTATCTAAAATTAAATCTAACTCATTTTTTAGGACAATCAATTTGTTGATTCTAAGTGTTTTATTGGTCACTGTTACCCGAAATTTAAAATCATAAGCACCAGATTCATGCGCATTCTCGATCCAGTCTGATTTTACAATTCCAAGAGACGGTCTTATGGTGTCATTGCTAACCTCTAACTGAAGTTTATAAGCCATACGGTTAATTTCAACCAACTCAGTATGAGCCTCGGCTGATCTTTTTAGTTCTCCTCTAGTAAGTTCCAGCTCCTTTCTTTGGAGTTCTAATTCTCTTCTTTGCATTAATGCTGTATAAACAATAAAGGCAAATGCGATAGAAGTGAAAAGCGCGCTTACGCTTCCAAACGTATTTGACCATGTATTTAAGTCAAAATCCTCTCTGAAGAGGAGGATTGTGATAATTGGTATTGTAAGCCAGGCCAGTAAAACTATACAGAAATACCATTTCATGTTTTTGTCAAGTTTAATCATGTATGGGTCAACATCTGATTCCATACCTTTGGTTACTTTATTGCTGTCCATATTTTACTAAGTTATGCTATAAACAAGTTAGTGATTTTACGGCTTATCAGAGTAGCTTCATTCGAGGATAGTTCATGGGCCTAGCCTTTCTTTTTTTTAGAATATATCGTAAAATCAAGTGGGATTTGGGTGTCTAAAAATAAAAAAAACCTCCCGAAATTAGAGAGGTTTTGTACCCAGGGCCGGAATCGAACCGGCACGATCGTGAAATCATTGGTGTTTGAGACCAACGCGTCTACCAGTTCCGCCACCTGGGCAGGTGTTGTAATTGGGGATGCAAAAATGAGTAAAGATTTTTTATGAAACAATAGCTTAAGCCAGTAAATTTTAGTCTACTTGAATAAAACCTTTGAGCGAAAAGGCAACGGGTTTATCGGCAAATTTAGCCTTGGTGGCTTTCCATACTTCAGCAAACAATTCAGAATGGCGATAACGGTTCAGCGCTTCTTCGTTTTCCCAATGACTATAAGTAGCAAAAACGCACTCATCATTATAATCCCGCATTAGCTCCAGGTATTGGCAACCTTCAAAATGACGAATACGGTCTTTGGTTTCGTTGAATAATT
>CAXBPM010000489.1:0-2992 GCA_963977345.1 uncultured Roseivirga sp. | reverse complement strand
TCGCCTTTTTCACTGCTGTCAATTACAAAGAGGCGGTGAGGTTAACCATCAAAGCCTTAGAAATTCAACCAAATTATGTAGAGGCGCAGCAGTTCATGTCCTTTCTATATTTAATTGCTGGAAAAAGAGACCGTGGATTCGTTCATCTGAATAAAGCACTAGAAATAGACCCACTGTCCCAAGAAACACTATTCTACAAGGGCTACTATAATTACATCACAGAGAATTATGAGCAGGCCATTGAGGTGTTGGACCGATGCCTAAAACATAATCCAAAAAACATTCCTGCAAGCACTGTCAAAAGCTATTGTCTCATCAAGCAAAACCGTCTAGACGAGGCCATCAATTATTTCGACACCATTCCATCTGACATTGTAATTGAAGCCGATAAAATTGGAGTACAAGCCATCGCTTACGCGCTTAAAAATGATGTGGTCAATAGTGAAAAGCTGAAAAAGCGCTTATTGGAATTTGCGCAGAACATTGAGAACTACCATGCGCAATCCTATCTCTTTATGCTCTATGCTGCCACCGGAGAGAATGACAAAGCCTTTGAGTGGATCAGAGAAGCCATGGAAAACAACTCACCATTGCTCCACCTACATTTTGTAGACCCTTTGGTGAACTCAATCAAGACTGACCCACGATATCCGGAGTTTCAAAAGGTGATTTTTCAGGAAGTTCCCGAAGTTAAAAAAGTCAAAACGAAGAAGTCTCTTCTAGATCAAGAGACTGCCATGGATTACTCAAGTCGACTGCTTAAATACATTCAAGACGAAAAGCCATTTTTAGATCCTAATCTATCTTTAAGGACTCTGGCAGAACAAATAAAGATCAATCCGAACCAGCTTTCTTGGTTGCTCAATGAAAGTTTGAACAAAAATTTCAGCGAATTCATCAATGGCTATCGGGTGCAACACTTCAAAGGAAAAGTAGCCGATGCAAGTCAAAGCCACCTCACCCTTTTGGCCTTGGCTTATGACAGCGGCTTCAATTCCAAAACAGTTTTCAATACCTTCTTTAAGAAAATTACTGGACAGACACCCAAAGAATATTGGAAAGAGGTCACGAAAAAATAGGTTCGGATTTCTAAATCAGAACGATCAGGCTTTGAATTATACCCAACTTTGATTCATGAAAGCGATTGAATATCACACTTATGGGTCACCTGAGGTTCTGCAGATCATAGAAAGAGAAATACCAACACCTAAAGACAATGAGGTTTTGGTGAAGGTTTTTGCCACTACGGTTACGGCCACGGAAGCCACTTTTCGTCAAGGCAAACCCTATTTCTCAAGGCTTTTTACGGGTTTGACAAAACCGAAAATCAAAACCTTGGGCGAAGAACTCGCGGGAGAGATAATAGAAACGGGAAAAGCAGTGACCCTTTTTAAAAAAGGTGATCGAATTTTCGGAACTGCTGGCCCTACTTTTGGAGCCAATGCCGAGTACATCACCCTTCCAGAAGATGCGGTAATTGTGCCCTTGCCTTCTAATTTGAATTACGAAGAATCAGCTTCGACATGCGATGGTTTCTTAACCGCCCTACCCTTTCTTCGTGATACAGGGAAAATCAAGCAAGGTCAGAAAGTACTGATTTATGGTGCTTCGGGTAGTGTGGGAAGTTCTGCAATTCAAGTAGCCAAATATTATGGTGCGGAAGTAACGGGAGTATGTAGCACCACCAACCTTGAGCTGGTCAGTTCATTAGGTGCCGACCATGTTATTGACTACAAAAACGAGGATTTCACGAAAAATGGCCAACAATACGACATCATCTTTGATGCAGTTGGCAAAACCACCTACGCTAAGGCTAAAAATGCTCTCACGAAAGAAGGTAGATTTTTGGAAGCAGGCATTGGCCTGAATGTTTTTGGCCATGTGCTTATTACAGCGCTGTTTGGCAAAAAGAAAGCCCTGATTGCCGCCACAGGTTTACGTCCGCCATTAGAAAGAGCCAAAGACCTTCACCTGCTCAAGTCACTATTAGAAGAAGGCCGCATCAAACCTGTGATTGACAAGACATATTCCTTGAGTAAAATAACCGAGGCGCATCGCTATGTAGACCAAGGGCATAAAAGAGGAAATGTGGTGATAAGGATAGTTTAAGGGAACAACCGAAACTCAAAAAATAGGCTTGATTGGGTTTTCGAAAGCATCTGTAGTGAAACTTGTATTGAGATAAACGCTACAGTCTGGCATTCTTTCTTTTAAAATGATGGCCTTTTCAAGAATACTTTCTTCATCATCCTCTGAATCTAAAAACACTTCTTTCAGACTCTGGTTGTCCAAACGATCACATAAATCGGATAAAGTGATTTCTGTTTTTGTGATGTTCAAGCATTGCAATGAGGTCATTTCATTGAAAAACGGAATACTCGCTTTGGTGATTTTTCTATGGTTCCTTAAATAGAGACTTTCCAAGTCCTTGAGCTTAGCAATATGCTTCACCCCCTCATCTGTAACCAGTGTGTCTTTCAAGTGAATCTCCAATATGGATGAAACGCGTAAAGTGAAAAAATAGAAAAACTCATCATCGTTATCGGAGTCGATTGACTTATAACCACTCCACACTGGAGGAATGTCTTCCAATTTTTCGATTCGAAAATGGCGCTTCCAGAATTTCTTTTCTTCTTTTAAGAGGTTCATTTCAACTTATTCCTTAGCTGAATTTATTAAATAATATGTATTGAAAATTACTCAAAGCAATTAGGTTTCGCTGACGAGAACAGCTTCTATTTTTTGATTAAACTTTTAATGTCTAAATGGAATAAAGCGTCATCATCCGATTCATATATAACAGTTTTATTGCTATCTAATAAGTGAAATGCCCCGGATGAATTTCTCACGAACATCTTTTGAATTGCTCCATCTTTGTCAAATACTTTATAATATCCAAAAGTTGCCGAATTAGCCATTTTTCTGGCTTCTGTATTTGCCTCAAATTTGTTGTTACTTTCAAATTTCGTGTCATCCCCGATAAAAACAACCA
>CAXBPM010000488.1:0-2992 GCA_963977345.1 uncultured Roseivirga sp. | reverse complement strand
CAAACCGAAGATGAAGACAATTGGGGTATTGAGTTTTACACTTGGCTATTGGAAGGTGAGGCAAGAATCGATGGCAACTTCTTTCTAATCAGACAAAGTGCTAAGGACATTCCGCATGCGACTGAAAACAATACATCCTTAAGTGTTAGGGCTATCTCTAAAGAGATTGCAGATGAATATGCGCCTTTCATGAATTTGAGAATCAAAATCCATGGTCAGCCAGAAGCCAGCGACATAGCAAAAGTCGAAGACTTCTTTGCCAAAAACGAATCGAAGCTAAATGAGGAGTTAAAGGCCAAATTCAAAAAGCTGACTGCCGATATGAAGCTATTATTCGCTCCAGTAAACCTGAGTGAATTTCAAGTCTATATTAAAAAAGTAGCCAACAGTTCCAGCATCAAAGCATCACTGAACTCCTTTATTACCAATTATACGAATACCAATACGGTGCAAGAGCGCAGTGTAAGCATCGCTAACCTTTCTTTAGAAATAAGAAATGCCGTAGAAGCTAAATTAGAGGCGAAATCACGTTTGGCACTGATCGACATTTCAAATAAGCTGGAAACGCTGCTGAATCAAGAAGCCGCGAATTGGCAGCCGGAAAAGCTGAGAGGTCAGATGCAAAAAGTACTGACCCTAACCAAGGCAGCTACGGGTTTTGGCTATTTAGAAAAATGGGAAGGTGAGCAACTCTACAAAGATTTAAATTGGGAAGGCTCTCAAATTCGACTTAAGGAATTGGGTAACTATGCTGATGTTGCTCGAAGGGCTGTAGAATGGGGGACTGGGATGATCAGAACAACCTACTTCCCTATTATGAATGAATATGCTGGTTTCGAACCCTTGGCCAATGGCTTTATTGATGAAAAGGTTCGGGCTTCTATCCTCTTGCAATTGGGCAGTAGCGCATCTGTTTTAGGCGACTTCTTTTCAATGCAGGCCGGTTTTTCCAATTCAGTATTTAAAATTGAAAACCAAAGCGCCATGCGTGGTTTGAACCCAGGCTATGCCATGGGCGAATTGGTGGTCACCAATGAATCGCCAGAGACCATTGAGGTGGTGAGTAATAAAATTTACATCTTCAATCGTGCCCCAGCCGATTTAAAGCCTGTGGCCGGAATTGCCACCGTTTCCGAAGGAAACTTAGTATCGCATGTTCAATTACTCGCCAGAAACTTAGGGATACCTAACGCTGTTTTATCAGGTGAAAACCTCAACTCACTTCTACCCTATAATGGCAAGCAAGTGTTTTATGCGGTATCCAATAAAGGCACGGTCATTTTAAAACTGGCTTCTGAAATGAATGCCACTGAAAAAGCATTGTTCACGAAGACAGCGCGCAGCGAAGAAAAAATCAGAGTGCCGATCGAAGAAATGGAGCTTTCAAACCCCAAGGTATTGAACTTAAGAGATGTAGATGCCACTTTCTCTGGGAAAATTAGCGGGCCAAAAGCAGCCAATCTGGGACAATTGAAAAAAATGTTTCCTGAAAACGTGGTGGAAGGCTTAGTGATTCCTTTCTCCATATTCAGACAACACTTCGACCTACCAATGCCGCAGAAAGGTATGAGTTTTTGGCAGTTTTTGAGCGGCACTTTCAAGTCTGCTGAGCAAATGACCAAGGAAGGGAAGTCTGAAACCGAAGTGGAGAAATTTGTCTTAGGTGAACTGGAGACATTGCAGGTGGCCATTAAGCAAATGCCACTGATGCCTGCTTTTGAGGCGGAGTTAAAGCAAATGTTCAAAACGGTTTTCGGTACCGAAATGGGTACTATCCCTGTCTTCATTCGTAGTGATACGAACATGGAAGACCTTAAAGATTTTACTGGTGCAGGCTTAAACCTGACCCTTTTCAATGTGCTTGACGCAAGCAAAATCCTGCAAGGCATTAAAGACGTTTGGGCCTCTCCTTATACCGAGCGCAGCTATAAATGGAGACAAAAGTATTTACTGAACCCTGAGAATGTTTTCCCTTCTATATTGATCATCCCCAGCGTAAATGCGGACGCTTCAGGTGTAATGATTACGAAAGGTGTAGGCACCAGCAGTTTGACTGATGTCACTGTCGCTTTTAACCGTGGAGTTGGGGGAGCTGTAGAAGGCCAAGCCAGCGAAACTTGGGTCATAAAATCCAACAACTCGTATCAACTCTTATCTCCTTCGCGTGAGCATGAGTTTACCTACATTCCTAAAACAGGAGGAACGGAAAAGAGATTTACGGATTATAAAGAACAAATTCTGGATCAGGGCAAACTTGCATCGCTACGTTCCATGTCGAAATCATTGCTTCAAAAATTACCTGAAGTGGGTATAAAAGGCCCCTACGATGTGGAATTGGGTTTTCACAATGATAAAATATATTTGTTCCAGGTAAGGCCTTTCGTTGAGAACAAAAAGGCCACTACTTCTGAATTCTTGCGTTCCATTACCCCTACACTGTCTGATACAATCGTTGTTTCCCTAGATTCAAAACTATGATAACTTACTTGAAAAGTACCGTGATGTTGATGACAATAGGAATGCTGATGACTCCTATTCAACCGAATGACTATCCTATTGATGGTTATGAAACGACTAAAATAAGAAGGCTGAAAAGATTAACGCTTGTCATGAGTGGCGAAATCAAAGACACAAAACCTCCATTGGGCGGGCAGCTTTCCATTAATGATATTACACTGAACCTTTTGGGTGAGCGAGGCGATAGCTTGGATGCTTTGCCCAAAGCCGATCCAGTATTTCAAAAGTCAATCAACGCATTGTTCCCCAACCTTGACGAAAGCTACTCTATTGCTGTACTCGATATTACTGCGGGTAAGCCCATAAGATATGCGGGGCGTAAAGAAATGGGTAGATACCAACCGGGCAGCGTAGGCAAACTGGCCGTGTTGGCAGGTTTCTTTGCTGAACTCGAAAAAATATACCCTAACTCTTTCGAGAAAAGGCAAGAGCTCATGAGAACCAAGATTGTTCAGGGCGGAAAATGGGCGATGGT
>CAXBPM010000487.1:0-3008 GCA_963977345.1 uncultured Roseivirga sp. | reverse complement strand
ATAAAATACTCCAGTTGCTCCAATCGGAAGGTTACAATGTCAAAAGGGTAGGAGGTTAGCAGAGAACTGTATTGTTAATTGACCAAGGAACTCCTAGCTTAAATATTATTCAGGAAGTTTGGGCTCACCGCTTTTCATCCTGAGGCACCAAGGATCTAGAAACGGAAAGTTTTTAATCAATAACTTGAATTTATGAGAACCCTACTTTTACTCACCATTTGTTCTGTATTGCTTGGCTGTCAGTTCAGTAAAAAGGAAATTCCCACTACCTCAGGTTTTCTAGAAATCAACGGTTCTCAAGTATTCTATAAAACCATGGGGCAAGGTGAACCACTGGTGATTGTGCATGGCGGCCCTGTGATGGATCATTCTTATTTGCTTCCTCATTTAGAAGAACTCGCCAAAGACAACCAGCTTATATTTTACGATCAGAGAGCTTGCGGTCAGTCTTCCGTTGAGGTACAAGTCGCTACTATGAACTTAGTGGGTTTTGTGGAGGACATAGAGCAAATCAGACAGGCGTTGAAGCTCGAGAAGATTAACTTGCTTGGCCATTCCTGGGGTGGTTTGCTGGCCATGAAATACGGAATCAAGTACCCTGAAAATTTGAATCACCTCATACTCTCAAACTCAATTGCCCCCAGCGTAGCCGATTGGGAATTAGAAGGAGGTCGTGTTTCGGAAAGAGCCACCAATAAAGACCGTGAAGATAGGCAAGCCATCATGGAATCTGGGGCATTGCAAAGTGCTAATCCCTCTAAGGCGATTGAAAAACTCTTGCGCATATCATTCCGTCCGCAAATGTACGATACCACAAATTTAAGTAAACTGAACCTCTATGTGCCACAAAATTATATGCAACGCAGTCAGGTTTTTGGTTTGCTTGGGCCAGATTTAACTGCTTTCAACCTTTATCCCGACTTGAAGAAAATTACCTGCCCTACATTGATTATTTATGGAAGTGAAGAACCAGCAACAAGTCTTCATGCCCAAAGAATGACGGAGAGTTTCCCTAATGCTCAACTGTCCATCATTCAAAAATCTGGTCACTTTCCTTTTATAGAAAACCGATCAACTTTCAATAAAGAGATAAAAGCGTTTTTGAAGTAGAATCTATTGTTTTAATGCTTTAAAAGCACTTTCCTCATTTCTTCAACCACCTGTTCTACATTCGATTTTGTAAAACACAAGGGTGGTTTTGATTTGATAACGCTGTCGTATGGGCCGTCTGTGCTGACTAAAATATGTCGGTTTCGAAGCTCATTTTTGATTTGCTGTGCAAGCTCAGTGTTGGGGGTCAATTGATCATCTTTGATGAACTCCACACCAATAAAAAGTCCTGAACCACGGACATCACCAATCGTAGTAAACTCATTTTGAAGTTGCCATAGCTGATCCATAAAATAATCACCAACCAATGAGGCATTCTGCTGAAGCTGTTCTTCTTCGATCACATCCAATACAGCCGAGCCAATGGCACATGAAACGGGGTTTCCACCGAAGGAGCTAAAGAACTCCATTCCATTGTTGAAGGCCTCTGCAATAGCCTCGGTAGTTACAACCGCACCCATAGGATGCCCATTGCCCATTGGCTTTCCCAATATTACAATGTCAGGCACAACACCTTGCATTTCGTAACCCCAAAAATGACTACCCATTCTTCCAAAGCCAGTTTGTACTTCATCGTTAATGCAAACACCACCTTGAGCACGAATGGCAGGATAAACTGCTTGTAAATAACCTTTTGCCAAAGGTACTTGGCCACCACAGCCGATGATGGGTTCGGCAATAAAGCCTGCTACTCCACCTTCATGATTCCTGACTTTCTGAAGTAGATCGGTGGCGTAGGCAATACCAGCTTCACCATTATTTTTCCGGTAAACCCCTCGGTAAGTGTCGGGAATGGCCGCTTCTATAATGTGGCTGGCCTTCCCTTTTCCACCTTTGCTTTGGTATTTGTAAGGGCTAATGTCAATTCCCATTCTGGTATTACCGTGGTAACCGTGTTCCATTACCACCATGCCCTGCTTTTGCGAATAGGTTTGCGCTAAGCGAACGGCCAAGTCACTGGCAGCAGAACCTGAATTAACGAAGTAGACTTTGTTTAACGTAGATGGGAATTTAGAAAGGAGTTTTTCGGCATATTCCTGCAAAGGGTCATACAGATAACGTGTATTCGTATTCAGTTTTGCCATTTGCTTTTGGCCGCTTTCCACCACACGTGGATGTTGATGACCCACATGCGGAATGTTATTATAGGCGTCTAAGTAGCTGTTGCCATATCGATCGAACATGAATTGAAAAGCCGCAGACTCCATATAAATGGGGTTTTTGTAGGAAACAGATAGGATTGGGCTGAGTGAAGCGTGCCTTCGCTCTAATACCTCATCTATTTCCGGGATCTCTTGCAAGGGAAGACCAGCCGCTTTTCTGAATTTATTTTTTGCCTTAACTGGATTAATGGTAGCCCATTTTTTGAGTAAATCCCAAGCTGGTTTTTCACTTATAGTAATGTACTCGCTGTTCGGCTTTAACTTCTTCTCATGTGCCGATTTGCATACGCTCATAATCAAACGTCCAGCAATGAGGTAATAGAGGAGGTCTATTTCTTCTTCCAGAAGCTTTAAAGTGGCAGTATATCCTTCAATAATAGGGAGTGCAGAAGCGATGGGGTCATCCTTTCCAAATATTGAATAAGTAATGGCAATGGCCAACTCATTGATAAGTGGGGTGAATGAGGAATCACCAAAGTCGATGATGCCCGAAACCCGATCGCCCTTGACCAAAATGTTCCAATCATTGGCATCGTTATGAATGATGGATTTTCTTAAGCCAGCCAGTTGAGGGTATACTTGCTGATCCCATTGAAGAAAAAAGTAGTCCACTAATTTCCTTTCCGCTGGGTTTGCAATGTCGGTTCGTAAAGCCCTGCATTGGTTAATATGTTGAAGGTCCCAGTCTAACTTTCTTGCCTCAATGCCTGTGCTTCTAAAATCAAGTAATGATTT
>CAXBPM010000486.1:0-3010 GCA_963977345.1 uncultured Roseivirga sp. | reverse complement strand
ATTCATTGCTAGTATTAAAACTTAATGGTCATGAATTGGCTTCAACCATGGAGGAGATAAAGAGTATTCATAAAGAATTGACGAATGGTAAAGAGGCCAATTACTTCTTTCTAGAAGACCAAATCAACTCCCAGTACAAGCAGGAAAATGTAATGATTACCATGTTAAACACCTTTACCGTAATTGCTGCTTTAGTCGCTTTTATTGGCTTGTTTGGTATTGCTGGATATTCAGTAAAACGAAGGTTGAAGGAAATGGGGATTCGTAAAGTGCTCGGTGCTGGCTTCTTTAATATTCAAAAGGTGCTGAATGTTTCAAGCATCTGGAAGCTGTTGGCCGCTGTAATTATTGCTGTACCCGTAGTGGTATATTGGATGGACAATTGGCTGAGTTCATTTGCTTATCGCATTGAGATGCCTGTCTTCCTAATCTTCGGAGCCATTGCCGTTGCCTCCATGGTGATTTTCATTACTGTTTCCATTCACAGCATAAAAGCCTATTTGATTAACCCAGTAGAGATATTAAAAGATGAGTGAAATAATGAATTAAGGGATTAATGAAGGAATGAGAGAAGGAATTAATGAAACAAGGCTGGAAGAATGAAGCTGGAAGTCAGAAGTAGATTTTCGTTTTCACTAATGACCAATTAACTAAAAAACCAACACGTCATGATACGGAACTATATAAAATCAGCTTTTACTAACCTAAAACGAAATACGGGTTACACGCTCTTAATGATCTTTTCATTGGCTTTGGGCATGTATTGTTTTGTAATGGCGGGGCTCTATGTACGCTATGAGTATTCAAGAAATCTCAATCATGTCAATGTAGATAGGGTGTATAGAGTTATGCTAGATTATGAGCGATATCATCAATATATATCAGCGGATATGGTAGCAGAAATGCCAAATGTAAGCCCAGATATTGAGGCAGTCAACGTGATTAACTCCTATAACGGAGAAGTCTATTTAAGTAAGGATGAACAATCTTTCATCAGACAAGCAAAGGCCTTTTATACTGACGCCAATGTATTCGATGTATTTAGTTTTCCGCTTAAATATGGAAATCCTGAAAGTGCTTTGGTGGGTACAGGGAAAATAGTGATTTCCAACTTTTTGTCAGAAAGGCTATTTCCAAATGAAAACCCAGTTGGCAAGGAAGTTTTGGTTCATGAAAAAGGAACATTCTTAATTAGCGGAGTGCTTGAAGAAGTGTCTGAATTATCAATATTAAATCCTGGGATCTTCTTTTCAATGGATCAGTTTGTGGCGGACACTAAAGCCAGTGGTAATACAGATGCAATGCTAACGCATGTTTTGTTAAAAGAAGGAGCTGACCTTAATCGTTTTAAAGTGAGCTTGCTTAGGACTGCCCAAACTATGGCGCCTACGGAAGGATTGAAAGGCATATATACTGAAAAACTAGCGGACGCCTATTGGGGGAATTCTATCTATGATTATGGTGCGCAGTACTATTCTCTTTTTGGGGCTTCCAAAAAAATGATAAAGACTGTATTATACGTTAGCATAGGCGTATTGCTTTGTGCCTTTTTGGGTTACGTAGCCATTGCGTTGAGTTTATCCTTAAAAAGGGCGAAAGAGGTAGGGGTTAGAAAGGTAAATGGTGCGAATGTTAGCACCATTCGAAGTCAATTCTTAGTTGAATCAGTAGTTTATGCGGCAGTATCTTTACTGCTAACTGTTGTTGCTTTAGAGATTTCTGGGAAGTGGGTTTCCGATTTGCTTCAAGTACCTATTGGTCTGCGGATGGATCAACCTGAGGTGATTGTATTCCTAATCGCATTTACACTTTTCACAGGTCTTATTGCGGGTTTATATCCTGCATTCATAGTTTCTAAATTAAACCCTGTAAAAGTACTTTCTGGTTTTTTAAGTCCTACTGGTTCTGGCTTTGTTATGAAACGTGTTTTGCTTACAGCACAATTCGTGATTACCATCTGCTTGGTCTTCGGAGTTTATGTTCTGAAACTTCAAGTTTCTGAAATGGCCCAATTCGATAATGGCTATTCGACTGAAAACATCCTGTCTTTCGACAATACAAATCCAGAAATGAAGAAGAATAGCACAGTACTTTTAGAGTCGTTGCGTTCAGTGTCTGGAGTAGTAGAAGTAGCCAAAGGGCCATTTCCTCTTAACTTCAATGGCTTCTCTAAAGTAAAGATTCAAATGGGGGATAGCCTTATTCAAGATAATCCTTCTAGAATATTTGTATCGGAAAACTTCTTTGAAACTATGGGGATTAAGCTTCTAGAAGGAGGTTCTTTCAATGGAGTATCAGATGAGAATTTTTGCTTAATTAACGAGAGTTTTGCGGCTCAACATGGCTTAGTAAACCCATTAGGAATGACCTTGAGTGTTGATGGAAAGCCAAGAACAGTCATGGGAGTAGTTAGTAATTATGCAGACTGGGGTGTGAGTAATCCAACTCCGATGAGCCATGTGTTTTTACCTGCTGTTGACACGAAGTTCCATAGCTATTTGCTGAAGATTTCTGACAATAATCAAGCTTCAGTTATGGCACAGTTAGAAACGGTTTGGAAAACTTTTGACCAAGTTAAAGACTCGCGTATCTATGCATTAAGTGATAGAGTACAAGGTTCCGTTCAGAAGGTATCTAAAATCTCAACGCTCTTTAGCATTTTGGCAGGAGTAGTGCTATTGCTTTCTTTTATGAACCTTTTCGGCATGGCCATTATGTTTGCCAACTCAAAAATGAAGGCAGTGAGTATTCGTAAAATACTAGGAGCAAGTGTTCCTGAGTTGTTGGGAAGACTGTCACTTCCTTTCCTATATAGTCTTATCATCGCTTTATTGATTGCTATGCCCATGGGCTATTATCTGATGGAACAATACCTGCAAGACTATGCGGTAAGAATAAGCCTCAATGCTGGCCAAGGCCTTATTGCTGGAGTCTTTATGATTGTACTGCTATTCGTGGTTATCGGCTTTAAAATGCTTCAATTCAGCAAAGCCAATCCCGTTGAAGTGTT
>CAXBPM010000485.1:0-3012 GCA_963977345.1 uncultured Roseivirga sp. | reverse complement strand
GTTAGCGCTCACTCTTATGAGCTATATATTTCATTTTATAATAAGTGAACGATAGACAGCCATATATAGACGTATAACGATCACTTTAAAGTTAACTGTTTAGGGATAACCTGCCTAATATTGCTTGTTGGTGAAAACACCAACAAGGGCGGGAGGGCGGGAAACCCAATTCGTTTATGGTATATATTACTCGAATTTCTCTCCATTCAGATTCTTCAAATGGTAGTTGAGTTCTCGTTTATAAAAAGGGCCAATTATATGTTTTTTGCACTCCTTAATTTGTTCAACATCTTTGACAGAACTACCTATGTCATATAACATGTAATCCCTTAACCTACCATCACCTCTTTTTACTGACTTGTCAACAGTTAGGATTAGAGATATGGTTTCAGTGAAATCTTCAGTTGAGATGACCGTTGGTCGTTGGTTAGAAAAATGACGTACAATTAGCCAAGGCTTTACGAATGGATCATGTTCCTCATAAACAGCATTATCAGTTACTAATTTGTTAATCTGATCAAGAGAATAGTTGTGAGCATCACCTTCAATAGTCGCTAAACAGAATTTTGTTCCAAATACTTTATCGCTTAGTAACTCTAGGCCATCGGAAACACCGTTTTCTTTGGAGTAGTTGACCACAAATCTATATTTAGCATCAAAAATGACATTTCTGGGTGATTTAGCTGGTTTCGAGAGTTTAAGTTTCTTTTTGAATTCCTTCAAGTTTCCTTGTTCAGCATAATATTTTAACAAAACTCTATGCCCGTGGAATTTAGACTCAAATTTTTCCTCGCTTATATCTTCAATCCAAGATTCTGCCTTATCTATTTCTCCTGTCTCGGCTGCTGTCTCGATAAGGGAGATTAACATGTGATTTTTCCGAGGTTGGTGCTCTATTTGATCAATGTAATGTTTAACTATTTCAGTCGGTATATTTCGTTTTTCAACCTCTTTTTCGAAACACCATGGAACACTATAGAAAGCATTTAAGTGTAAATCATTTTTAGATTCAAGTACTTCTTTAAGCTTTTCTTGACCAAATAGTTTAGCATATGCATACAATGCATCTGGATGGTTATTGAATTGTTCACCAAAAAGAGTTTCAGTAGAATTGATAGTCTTGACTAATATTTCGAGGTTCTCATCCATTGGTGATTATTCTGGATATCGCTCACTCTTTTGAGCTATATATTTCGTGTAATTTATAATAAGTGAACGATAGCTAAGCATAGATAAGAGTATCACGCTCCCTTTAAAGTTAATCGTTTAGAGATAAATGTCTAATGGTGATTGTGTTTCTCCCACCTTTGCTGCTTGTTGGTGAAAACACCAACAAGGGCGGAGAAGGGCGATGTTTTTTCTTTTTGGTGGAAAGCATTTGACTGAGGGCATCTCTATTTTTTGATCGTAATGGTTTCTAAATGCACGGGAATAATGACTTTTGAATTTGGGGATGCCGCTTTCACTTCTTCGATAAAGGGTTTGACTTTATCATTGATGGCCTTTTCTTGTGAGAAACCATAAGGCACTCTAAAATTATCCCAATGTGATGGAATCACCGTTTTTGGATAGCCTGTTAACTGCATCATGCGCTCTGTGTACTTGTAAATTTCCAGTCTAGAAAAATTGACTCCTGGCAACATGATGTCTGGTCTCAAACCGTCTAGTTCTCTTTCAATATAGTTCATGGAACCCATGGTGAGCACTTTATGATTTTTGAATCTCGCCAAAAACATCAGTGATCCTCCTTCTACAAATTCAGAAATTTGCATGGGCGCAGTCACAGAAGCGGGGATGGTCCTAGAGTCGAAATAATGCTTGTCGTTTAATGCGGAATGGATGGACTCCAGCACACGCACGGAGAAGTTCTCGAACTGATAATCTTCTCCTCCTTTGACAGTGAATAATTGCTCATTCGGGACACCATAGGCCTTTAAAACATTGGTGGTAGATTCTGTACCAATCACTTTCGCACCGGTCATCTTAGCAATATAGGGCACATCTGAAAGGTGATCGAAGTGGGAGTGATGCACCAGAATAAAGTCTGCTTTTTTAATCAGTGAATTGATCAAAACGGTATCGGATTGAAATACATCAGAGGGATGATATACGCTCCGGGTATCGTCCTTACTGGTGGAAGGGCCTTCGCCTAACTTAAGTCTAGAAATATAAGGATCCACCAACACGGTGATCGTGCCATCGGTGATTTCCCATCCAGCGGTACCGAAATACCGAAGCTTAATTTCACCTTCTTGGGCTTGGGCAATATTACCAAATGCTATAAGACCAAAAATGGCCATGAATAGGTGTGTTCTTAAGATTTTCATAGTAGTTATTTGTGGGTCAGCTTGTAAGTGATCCGAGCCTATACTTTGTTCGACTAAGTTATTTTAAGTTAGGGGGCTTTACTGGGATTTATGAAAAAATCTAGTCATTGTTTTCCAATTGACGATTAATTTGGGACAAGGTACCCATGGCTATGATGTGATTGGGATCCATTTCCACCACTTTGCTTACATACTCCTTTGCCTTTTGCAGGCTGTCCTGAGCCATGTAGATTTGTGCCTTGAGCATCAGAGGACTAGTGTAAGATGCATCGGTAAGTGTTTGGCTCAACACCTTCTCTAGCGAAATGGCTTCTTCAATATTCCCCAGTTCTAATGCTAAGGTGGCCGAATAGCTGATGTAAAAGCCTAATTTCATTTGGTCTGATGTAGCCAATGCCCGTAGTGAGTCCAATGCTAATCTAGCGCCATGATTGGCGTGTAGGGTTTCTATATATTCCGCTTTGAAGTAATTATCATTGGGGTATTTGCGTGAAAACTTGCCAAAGTTAGTTTCCGCCAATGCTCTTCTGAATTTACCAGACTCTGCTGAGTTTTTAATCCCTTGGTCTCTGTTATTGGCCGCTTCCAGACTCAGTAGGTTTACGTCCAGCAGTAAGCGCTCATCTTCGCCAGCTTGATTCTTGACCAGTTCAAGTTCCTGTAATAATTCCTGACGTTCTTCTAA
>CAXBPM010000484.1:0-3016 GCA_963977345.1 uncultured Roseivirga sp. | reverse complement strand
AGTAATGGGGAGTCCTTGTAGAAAATCTACCCAACTCCCAACATTTTGTCCCGCCATGTCTACATAACAGGTTTGGGAATGTGAAGGCAATTCTACGGCTTAATCTAGACTATTTCATTTCAAAATAAGATAAGTGGGCTGTTCGCCTTAATAGGGCAGGCTTGGAACGGATTTTTCTTTACAAGGGTAAACCCAACAAAATGGAGAAGCACCACCTAAAAGAAATAAGGACGCAAGAGCAGCACATGGCTTTTGAGAAAAGCGTGCTTGACGATATAGAGGCATTGAAATATATGCTGCGCGAAGATTGGTTCGAAAATGATATTCAACGGATTGGCTCCGAACAAGAATTGGACATCGTAAATGAGCTTTGTCGTCCTGCCTTGGTGGGGAATGATATTGTAAATGAACTGGATCGGAGTGATGTAGTGGAGGAATACGCTCGTTTCAACCTAGAGATAAATAGCGATCCCATTGAGCTGCATGGCGGTTGTTTCGATCAATTGCACCGTCAGTTAAAAGATAAATTGCATGTAATTCAGGCCAAAGCCCAGGAGCGTAAAACCGCAGTTTTGCTTACTGGAATTCTGCCCACACTTAGAAATTCAGACCTTAGTTTGGGTGCGTTATCGCCTAGTTTACGCTACAAAACCATGCTTAAGCTGATTAATCAGCGTAGAGGAGTAAACTACGAATTTCATATCGAAGGAATTGATCAACTGATTAGTAGAGAGAACCCAACCGTTTATGGAGGTTCGTTTACAAGCTTTCAAATCCATTTACAGATCCCCTCACCGGACTTTGCGGAGGCCTATAATTGGGCGCAGTTAATCTCAGGCCCAGTAATGGCAGCATGTACCAACAGTCCTATTTTTCTAGGAAAACGTTTGTGGCATGAAACCCGAATTGCCCTGTTTGGCCAAACTACTGACACCCGTAAACCTTATAAAAACCTAATCAACGAAAGACCAAGAGCGGCTTTTGGGGATGATTACGTGACCAAGGGAATTGTGGACCTGTTTAAGCGCGACATTACCAATTACAAGGCTTTTGTCATGACCAGCTCGGACACCAATTCCTTAGAAACCGTAAAAAACGGAGAAGTACCTTCATTGGAGTCTCTTAAGTTTCATAATGGAACTGTGTATCGTTGGAACCGCCCATGTTTGGGTACTGACGGCAAAAAACCTCATTTGAGGATTGAGAACAGGTACATCCCTGCGGGTCCTACTTTGGTGGATGAAATTGCCAATACTGCTTTTTGGATTGGCTTAATGGAAGGGCGTCCTAGAGATGTTAAAGATTTTTCTAAGCTTTTAGATTTTGACGATGCGCGTGCTAATTTTTCTAAAGCAGCACAATGGGGTTTGGAGGCTCAGTTTCGTTGGTTTGAGGGTAAACTGATACCTGCGCAAGACCTTATTTTAGACCACTTACTGCCTATGGCAAAAAGGGGACTTGAACAAAAGGGCGTATCGAAAGAGGCCATAGATAAGTACTTGAACATTATTGAACTTAGAGTATCGAAGGCTAGAACGGGTTCAATTTGGATGCTGGATAGCTTTAGAAACTTGAGAAAAAATGCGTCAGTATCTGATGCCTCGTTTACCATTACTTCTTTCTGTAAAGAAAATTGCTTGCTCGAAACTCCCGTACATGAATGGCCAATTCTGACCAAGAAGTACGCCTATTTTAGTCCAATTAAGAGCAAAACAGCCGAGGACATTATGAACTCCGACATTTTCACCATAAGGAAACATGACTTACTTGATTTTGGGCTTCAAGTAATGGAATGGAAGAATTTGACCCACGTGCCAGTGGAGGATGAAAAGGGAAAGTTATGCGGCATTTTGGCAAAGGCGGATATTTCTGAAAAGACGGATAAAGAATGCGCTGTGGAGGATGTAATGCTGAAGGACTTCATTAGTGCAGGCCCAGAAACTTCTTTTAATGAAGTAAAAAAGCTGATGAAAAAGAATGGGATACACTGTTTACCCGTAATGGTAAAGGGAGTATTGGCAGGCCTTATTTTAGAAGAGGATGTGAAAAGGGTCAGCGAATTTGAATCCTCATAAAACGAATGAGTTATGAATGATACAGAACAAAGGGTACATTTTGCTCCATCAATCGAAGATATTCAACTGGAGCGTGTAATAGGTAAAATTGAAAATAAGGAATCGAGTAAGCTGGCAGTGATTACTACTGGGGTTCATGGAAATGAACCGAGCAGCCTTTTTGCGGCTAAAAAAGTGATGCGGAAAATTGAGCTTTCTAAGCTCAAACTGAAAGGCACGCTTTTAATGTTGACAGGGAATATAAATGCGCTGCAACAAGACGTTCGGTTTATAGATGAAGACTTAAACAGGCTTTGGGAAGAAAAGCGGATACAGTCCTTTATTAAAGACCCCAAAACTTCGGAAGAAAAGGAAGCCAAGGAAATGTACGAAGCCATTGAGCCATACATTGGTAAATATTCAGATCGTTTTTTCTTGGACTGTCATACCACCTCCTCTCAAACAATGCCCTATATCAGCGCAGATGACCAAGTGGACAGTTACCAGTTCGCGCAGCAATTTCCAGTGCATACCGTTGTCGGCTTTTCTAAGCATGTGGCCTGGTCGCTCAATGATTTTTTCAGAGATGAGGGGTTTTCAGGCTTTACTTTTGAAGCGGGGCATCACCATGCTTTTACTTCATTAGAAAACCACGAGGCTATGATTTGGCTTTTCCTGTGCAAGTCAGGACTTATTGATCCCGATGATTTGGAAGATAAAGACCAGTGTAGAAGCCATTTGGCCAAATATGCTCCCGATGGGGCATGCCTGTTTCAGATTCAATACCATCATAAGCTGGTCAACCGAGATGATTTTGTAATGAATCCAGGTTATGTCAACTTTCAGAAAATTAAGAAGGGGGAGCATTTGGCTGTGGAGCAAGAGAAGGAAGTTGTATCGCATTTAGACGGCAGAATTTTGATGCCGCTTTATCAAAAGCTCGGGGCTGATGGCTTTTTCAT
>CAXBPM010000483.1:0-3021 GCA_963977345.1 uncultured Roseivirga sp. | reverse complement strand
CGTAAATCGAATTTTGTGAATTTTGTGGAGTTCTCTTCAGTTTGAGAGCCACTAGTTCCTATCATATAGATAACACCATTTGATAAATAGACTTCTGCTTTTCCACGTATTAATACCTCTTGTTCAATAATGCCATTGATCCCCGAATCAAATATTTGTAGATAAAGCTCGTAGTTGCTTTTCTTTAATTCTTCGTTAAAAGTTTTCTTTGATGCATAACGAATATAGATATCGTTCTCAGCGTCATATTCGATGTTAGAAAAACGAGTGAAATTCTGCACCATGTGTTTGACTAAATACTCCACATCCCTGTATTTCTTGGCTGGAAAAGGCTCCGTTGTCTCAGGAAATCTTGTTGTTTTTCCCTCAAACTGTGTCAGTTGCTTACTTTCTAAACTATATCGATAAATGGAAGGTGAAAACTGAAAATTGAAAAGGATGCAGTTATTGTTTAGGGTGAAAAAGTGTTGAGAAGTACTTCCATAGAACCCTCTCGTATCGTCATTAATTAAGGTCTCTTCTGGAGAGTAAATGGGCAAAGCCTCTATGGAATCTTCTTTTACATGGTAAATAGCAAATATGGGAGGGCTTCCCCCCTTATTTTCAAACGGAGCCCTTACAGCCCTAGGGCTTTGTGATAAATACAGTTCATTTTCGTTTAAGGCTTTAAAACTAGTAATTCTGGAGATAGTGGGGTCGTCCATATTATTCAGAAACTGATTAACGCGTTTTCTCTTAATAATTTGGCCGTTCTTACCTGAAAAACTGATATAGTTAGGAGATAGTATTGCATACTGGTCACCTATCTTAACAAAATCAAGCACCTGTTCTTCCATGGAGTTCGGGCCATCAGTTTCGAATTTGAGAAAGTCCTTTAAGACGCGGTTTTTTAAGTCAAAAATATAAAAGTCCCTGTCTGTATGTTCGTAGTATAGAAGGCTGTCTTCTCCAATAAGCTTTGTGAACATAGATCTGTTTGAGATGATTTTATCACCATGCTCAATTGAAAACTCACTTTGCTCTAGATTATATTCTGGTTGGTTCCCTGACTGTTTAGATTTTGAACATGCACTAAAAAGAACCAGCATCGATAAGATGATTCTAGTTTTCATGAATACTGCAGTTTTCATTATTTTACTTTTGAACACCATTCGAATTAGGACCTCCTTCATCAACCAAAGCCTTTTTGTTGCCATGACTAAAGTTAGCATTTATCAATTAATATTTATGACGGAGTTTTGTTGTATTTGGGATGGTATTTTGAGGTTGCCTAGAAGTTGGCCTGCTTATTCGTGGGTATGTGGCTTCAGCGAGACGTTAAGACTAGTGTAAATTGCTATCAGCACTATTTCTCTAACCACTCCACATAAAACTTCCTTATAGCGACCAGTATATTGGTCGCTATAAGGAAGTTTTTATAAATTACATGAGATATATGCGCCACAAACGTGGCGTATACATAACCTTGTGCCCAATTAGAATAAATGACAAAATTCAGCTACATAGAGAAAAGTAAATTTGAAAAACTCTTTGGGATGGGCTCGGGATATGTTTTGGATTTTTCGGATAGAACTTTCCAAGAATTCATAGCAGATGCTATCAAAATTGATATTTATGACGAAAAGTACAACCATAATTCTGGTTCAAAAGCTAATCGCCTAAGGGGTTATTGGCTTACCGAAAGTAATTACAACATAGGTAAACTTATGGAAAAACTTCTTGAATATTGGATGCACAAAGTTCAAATTCAAGAGATTGACTATGACCGAACTGATGAACTACTCTATGAAGAATGTCTTAAAATAGTTCAGAACCTAAAGTCAGAAAACCCAGTAGAAAATTTAGATGCTCTAATACCAAATTCTGATGAAAAAGATTTTTCAATTTTGGCTGAGGCAATAAGAGAAAGTATTGATAAAAACGAACCTGAAAAGGCTCTTGACAGACTTCATACATTTACAATTAAATATGTACGACAACTTTGCGATAATCACGAAGTGCAGTATGATAAAGAAACACCACTCCATAGCTTGTTTGGAGGGTACATAAAGGCAATAGACAAATTGGGTATTATAGAATCTGAGATGACAAGAAGAATTCTCAAATCTTCAATTTCAATTTTGGAAGCTTTTAATGGAGTGCGTAATAATCAGAGTTTTGCACACGACAACAAAATTCTAAATTACAATGAAAGTATATTGATTTTCAATAACGTATCCAATGTGATTCGTTTTCTTGAAACTATAGAAAAACCGAAAACTGACGAAAAGAAACAAATCGAAGAATGGGATGATTTACCTTTCTAATATGGATAAGAAGAGAATTAAATTAATACTCGACTTGGACGGAGTTCTAATAACTACTCCACCCTGGAAAGCAGATAAAATGGATTCTGATGGATACTCAAAATTTAATCAGTCTTGTATAGATAATTTGAATGAGCTTCTGTCCTTAGCGGACTTTGATATTTGGCTAAGCTCTACACGGAGAACTGTGAAATCAATAGAAGAGTTTAATGTCATTTTTGTAAATCGACATATCAAAGAGCCAATAAAAGGTTTCTTGCCAGTCTATGCCAACTGTAAAAATCGAAAGGAAGAGATATTGGAATTCCTTAATGAATTTGAACCCGAAAAATACCTAATACTTGATGATGACAAATCATTAAATGGTTTGGAAACGATAATCAAAGAAAAATTAGTCTTAACCGAACTTATGAAAGGTTTTAATAAAGAACAGCTGATATTAGCAACTGAAATAATAATAAAAAGAGCATAACACTGTATATCAAATCATAGCTACCCTGCTGGATAGCTACGACATCATACACTAACCGTTGTTAAGACAGTTCAGGCGTTGAGTCCAATTTCTTTAGTGGAAAGTTCGATGGGATGATTATACTGTCGCAATGTTTGATCTAGCGTATGGTTTCAGTGAGACGCGAAGACCAGTGGGGTTGATGTATAAAAAAAAGAGGTGGATTAATCCACCTCTTCGTAATCTACATATTCTCCACCTCTG
>CAXBPM010000482.1:0-3023 GCA_963977345.1 uncultured Roseivirga sp. | reverse complement strand
GCTGCCACCAAAGAACCCGTTGAGCTTACTTTTGAAATTACTGCTGCTGCAATTCGCTTTAGCAAACCTGTTCTTTCCATTACTCCACCGAAAATCATAGCAGAAAGGATAAGCCAAACGGTATTCAGCATTCCCGCCATTCCTCCAGAGGTTAATAATTCGTCTACCATAGCATTGCCTGTGACTACATTAATTTCTCCGTAAAGCGACTTCATGATACCTACAAAAGTAACTTCCCAATTAGCACCTTCCCAACCTGACACAGAGGCCACTACTTCTGGTTGAAAAATTAATGCGAAAATAGCACCTAGAAGTGCTCCAATAAGAATGGCTGGAATGGCAGGCATTTTCTTTAAGATCATTCCTATTACGGCCAAAGGCACTAAGAATAACCATCCGTTAATATTGAAGCGTGAAGTAATAGCAGTCAAAATTTCTCCCGTTTCGGTAATCTCACCACTTCCAGAGCTGGTAAAGCCTAAGATCAAAAACAGAATTAAGGCGATTACAATTGACGGTACAGTCGTTAAAGTCATGTACTTGATGTGTGTAAACAAATCCGTTCCCGCCATGGCTGGTGCCAAGTTCGTAGTGTCGGACAATGGCGACATTTTATCTCCAAAATAAGCGCCTGATAGAATCGCTCCAGCAACCATGCCTTCGTTCAAGCCCAAGGCCTGCCCAATCCCAATTAAGGCAATCCCTACAGTCGCTGCGGTGGTCCAAGAGCTACCCGTGGCCATTGAAACAATGGAACAAATTATACACGCAGCGAAAAGAAAGATGGTAGGGTTAAGAATTTGCAAGCCATAATAAATCATGGCGGGTACAATTCCACTTAAAAGCCAAGTACCTGCCAAACAACCTATCAAAAGTAGAATGATAATAGAGGCCATGGCAGAACTAATACTTTTTACAATTCCGTTTTGAATGGTGTCCCATTTATAACCCAACTTGAGTGCCACTAAGGTGGCTACACCAGCCGAAAGGATTAGAATAATTTGATTTGAGCCATCTAATGACGAATCTCCAAAGATTCGAACATTGATAAAAAGGGCGATTACTAAAAAAATAATGGGTATAAAAGCCTGAAAAAGAGTAGGCTTACTTTGAGTGTTCGTCATAGTTATTTTGAAGTCAGAATTTGAAGATAAGAAGATTTATTTTATTCGAGCATTAGAGATGCTAAACGCTGCCCAACTTTGCTTCCAACGGCAACTCCCATGCCTCCTAACCTCACGCCTAACACAATATTTTCGCTGTGCTTCTGAACGATGGGTTGCTTGGTTTTCCCAAAAGCCATAATGCCCGCCCAGGCCATATCTACCTCAAAATTTTGATTAGGAAGAATGATGCTTTTCAAATCCGTTTTCAGTTTATCCAAAATCAATTCCCGCACTTCAAACTCAGTACTCTCCTCTCCTTCAACATCTAAGTTTCTTCCTCCACCAAAAATAATTCGGTCTTCATAGTTTCGGAAATAGTAATAACCTTCCTCATAATGGAAAGTGCCTTTAAAAGGAAGGCCTGTAATCGGCTTTGTTACCAAAACCACACCCCTACCGGGCTTTAGCTCTATTTCAGGTAATAACCTTCGGGTAAATGCATTGCTACAAATGGCCAGCTTTCTGGCTTTAAAACTTAATTCGGCTGTATTTACGGTTACGCCTTCTGGTGTTTCTTCAAAAGAAATCACTTCGCAATTCGTAAATAACTTAATGCCCAATTGCTGCGCAAGGGCTTCGAGGGCCTTCATCATTTTACCCGTGTCGATTTGCGCCTCCAATGGATTTTTGATTAGCGATTTCACCTGCTGTTGATCAAAACCAAATTCACTAATTAAACCCGCTGCTTCTGAATATACATGCTGACCAAAAAGTGGTTTTAGCAATTCATTTACTTTTTCAATTGAATTCAGCGCATCCAAATCCTTTTCGAAAAGCAGTTCATATCCACCGTAATTCTTGAAGCCAATATGATCATCGCCCAAACGAGAACGAAGAAGTTCTAAACCTTTCCAGCGGAATTCAACCAGCTCTTGTACCTCTACTTCTGTCATTCCTTTCAAATCATTCATGATTTCTGTGAGGCTACCAAAACAGGCAAATCCAGCATTTTTTGTGCTAGCACCAGTCGGGAAAGTTCCTCGCTCTAAAATAGCAATGGACTGATTAGGGAATTTCTCCTTGATGGCCACAGCTGTAGAAAGCCCTACTATTCCCCCTCCTATTATTATATGATCGAAATTTATAAATGATTGCCTTTCCCAAAAACTGAGCATATTCTATGTATTTAAAGAAACTTGCCTAAATTAATTGAAAAATGTAGACTATGTTCGATCCAGCCCAACTCTTAGAAAAAGCAAAAACATCAAAGCGTCATATGGCGCTCCTCAATTTTGGGCTTTCGAGGATGATTCCTTTCAATAAACCTCATGGTATTAAGATTGTAGCCATTGGCGATAAGTCGGTTAAAACCCGTTTCCCATACAAACGAAGCAATTTCAATCACATCAAAGGTTTACATGCTTGCGGTTTGGCCACTGTTTCTGAATTCACTACGGGCATTGTTTTACTTTCCACTTTAGATGCGAAACAATACCGAATTATTATGCAGAAAATGGAAATGAACTACCATTATCAAGGTAAAATGGATTCTTTCGCTGAATTTTCTGTTACCGAAGAATGGCTACAAAACGAAGTCATCAAACCCTTGGAAACTCAAGAGTCTATTGTGGTGAACTGCGAAGTAAAAACCCACGACAGCGCAGGAAACCACCTGACTACAGGCAATATCTATTGGCAAATTAAAGCATGGAACAAAGTTAAAACAAAAGCTTAACCGCTGATATAAAGCCAGTTTGTAGCATTAGGGCTTTCGTTTATCTTTCTCATATTAGAAACTAGACAAGCCATATGAAAAAGTTATTCCTTGCCTTATTGGTAGCCATTGTTGTTACCTCCTGTAAATCTCCAAACACTTCAAACGAAGCTGGATTCATTACTTTATTGGGAAATGACACC
>CAXBPM010000481.1:0-3030 GCA_963977345.1 uncultured Roseivirga sp. | reverse complement strand
ACAAGGTTAGACGAAAATGGGAATGCTGATTCGCATTCATTGGAGACGGAATACCTTCCAATGGCACTAGCGCCAAAAGAGAGTTTTTATGAAAAAGAGCTTAAGCGAGAGACGAGCCATCACGGCAATTTGGCTCAAGTATGGAGTGCTTTTGAAATAAGAACTAATCCTGAAATAGCATCAAATATTAGAGGGTTGAATAGCATTCAGCTCCATTTTGAAAAAGGCAGGTGGTGGATTGATAGCTGGACATGTGAAATGGAGTCTGAGAAAAACCCCTTAGTATCAGATTTCTTGAAAAAGAAGTAAAAAACCCACTGACCTTAGTCTCGCTGAGACCAAGACCAACCCTAGTTTCAATCCGGTTCGACACTCCCCTAGCCCCTCTTTTTAGAGGGGAATAATTCAGTATTATTTTTAAGCTCCGCAAGCAAACTCAAGCTAGGAACATCCAGCTATTATTAACAACCGAAGCTTCCCTCCTTTCTCTTGCACCCGAAGCTTTCACTGGTGGCTGTAGCCTATAGCGAAGGACTCAGCGAAGGAGCAGAGGAGGGTTAGGGAGATGTTGGAGTACAAAAAATCGTTAGATTGACGGAGAATACTGGGTAAATAAAAACACGTGACATATAATAATTGAGTATGTCGTTACGATTAATCTCAAATTGGTAAGTACGGATACAAAATGAACAATTTCAATACGACAACAATTAAATCATTATCTGAATTCACAACTCAGCTTGAGACTAGAATAGGTGATCGTTATAAAATTTTACTGTTTCGAGGCCAACCAATGGATCAGCCATTGATCCCTAAAATAGCGAGGCATCTGTATAAGAAAAGTCGAGAAATTGATGAGCGCAGAATGCTCCAAGAGTTTAGCGTTAGCTCCGTTCAATACCTAAACTACAAACCTACGTCAGACCTAGAGCGGTTAACTATTGCGCAGCATCATGGACTTCCTACAAGACTATTAGACTGGACTGAAAATGCGCTAACAGCATTATATTTTGCCGTTAGTACTCCATCCGAGAAAGTGAATCAAGCTGTCGTATGGGTTATGACAGTACCTAGAGATTCTGATATACTTATTAATAATCAAGATGAAAAAAAAGACTTCTTCAAGGAAGATAAACTTAGACTATTTAAACCTGCAAGTATAATCCCTAGAATATCCTCACAACTTGGCTGGTTTACTTTACATCCATTCAAAGGACAAGGTTTTTATACACAAGCCGAAAAAATTAATTATGAAGGGATTAAATTAAGCAAGATTCTGATAGAGAATGGTTGTGAAAAATCTATAAAAGAAAATCTTGAGGTCTGTGGTATTAATAGACATTCTATTTTCAAGGACCTAGACTCTTTGGGTGAATATGTGTTTAAGAAGTTTGAGAAATAAATTGAAATACCTGCCTCCAACACCCACTGGCCTTATTCTCGCTGAGACCAACATAAAAGTCCAAGCGAGACGCGTGGGCTAGTAGACATGCTTGGTATCATACGGACAGAGTCCTAGAAATCATAGTGGGTCACAGGTTTGGAAAACCTGCGACAGTAGCTAGCGGCTTAACAGAAACTTGAACTCAATCCTTCTTTAAAACCACTTTCTGATTCTCCGTAATCGCATCCACCATACGAACATAACTTACGCGTTCTCCCGTTTCAATCGACTCGTAAAAAAATACCAGTTCTTCCAATACCACTTTACAATCGCCCAAATCATAGCGTAGCGAGGTCACTACATCGCCCTCGTTTATGGGATTGCTATTCAGATCGAGCAGTTTTGGCGCCTGCTTTTCTTTGGGCTTCTTTTTAAATAAACCGAACATAGATTTCTATTGAATGATTAAATATAATGGCTCTTGCCCAAAAGGCACGAATAATCGCGAAAATGATTTATTCAAGGGCGAAAAACACTATTTTTGCGCACTTTAGATATTAGAAACGGTTAAGCGGCAATGGCAGATTATAATCACAAGCATATAGAACCTAAATGGCAGGCATTCTGGAACGAAAACCAGACGTTCAAAGCCACAGTAGACAAGAGCAAACCTAAGTTTTACTCGCTCGACATGTTCCCCTACCCTTCAGGCGCTGGGCTTCATGTGGGTCATCCGCTGGGCTATATCGCTTCCGATATCGTTTCTAGGTTCAAAAGAAACAAGGGATTTAATGTATTGCACCCTATGGGCTTCGATGCCTTCGGTTTACCTGCAGAGCAATATGCCATTCAAACTGGGCAGCACCCCGCCATTACCACCAAAGAAAACATCGACCGCTACAAAGAGCAGTTGAAGAACATCGGTTTTTCCTTTGATTGGGACAAAGAAATTCAAACCTGCGACCCTGCCTACTACAAATGGACGCAGTGGATTTTCCTTAGAATTTTCAATAGCTGGTACAACAAAGCCACCGAAAAGGCCGAAACCATCGACCAATTGGTAGCAACTTTTGCTCAATCGGGCAATGCCAATGTAAATGCCGCTTGCGATGAAGACACACCGTCTTTTTCAGCAGACGAATGGAATGCTTGGTCGGAAGAAGAGCAGCAGCGCATGTTGCTTAAATACAGACTCACTTTTCTTTCCGAAACCTCGGTAAACTGGTGTCCCGAACTGAAAACCGTATTGTCTAACGATGAAGTAAAAGATGGTTTTTCGGAACGCGGTGGCCACCCCGTAGTAAAGAAAAAGATGAAGCAATGGAGCATGCGCATCACTGCCTATGCCCAAAGATTGCTCGAAGGTTTGGACAACCTAGATTGGTCAGAACCATTGAAAGAAATGCAGCGCAACTGGATTGGCAAATCCATCGGTGCCGAACTGGCTTTCCCTGTGATCGGTCATGACTTGAAGATCAATGTATTCACCACACGTATCGATACGATTTTCGGGGTAACATTCTTGTCTTTAGCACCTGAAAGCGAAATGGTGGCCGAATTGACCACAGCCGACCAAAAAGAAGCAGTAGCGGCTTATGTAGAAACGGCCAAAAACCGTTCGGAACGCGACAGAATGAGTGATGTGA
>CAXBPM010000480.1:0-3031 GCA_963977345.1 uncultured Roseivirga sp. | reverse complement strand
ATTACAGCCAAGAGGTTAATTACAAAGGACTCGAACATAAATTGACGAATCAATTGACTTCGAAGAGAGCCCAGTACCTTTCTAATCCCTACTTCTTTGGCCCTGTCTAAAGACCTGGAAGTAGCCAAATTGATATAGTTTACCCAAGCAATTAAAACGATAAAAATGGCGATAATAGAAAGGTAAATAATGGGCTCTCCGCTTCCGTTCAACTCTGCTTCATCGCCCAAATGAGAGTCTAAATGAATTCTTTGAAGTGGTTGTAGGGCGAAAATATTGGCTCCTCCACTTTCCTTGAGTTCAGGCTTATACTTATCTATCATTTGAGGGAACTTAGCTTCTAAAGCACTTAAATTCGTCCCCTCTGCTACTCTGATGTACGTATAAAAATCCTTCCTTCCCCATCCCGTTTTATACCTTGCCATGGCGCCATCAAAACGTCCATAAAGAGTAGCTGTAGAAATTAGGACATCATATTTTAAGTGCGTATTGGAAGGTAAATCCTTATAGACACCTGTGACAATACAGTTTTCGTCATTATAGTCATCATCTTTTAACCTCAAATGTTTTCCCATTGGGTCCTCCTCCCCAAAATACTTTTTTGCTGTACTCTCAGAGATCACAATCGAAAAAGGTTCTTCTAAAGCTGTTTTGGCATCACCTAGCAGCATTTGATTTGAAAAGAGAGAAAGGAAGTTTGGGCTGGCGTAAAGGAATTTTTTCTGTTTGAATTTAATAGGTTGACCTTGCCCTTCTTCATAAGTAATTACCACATTATTCTTGGCGCCCATATTATATAAATGCGCCCATTCGGTTACCTCAGGGAACTCTTGAGCCATCGCAGGACCTACTCCCGGGTAATTCTCAGCACTATTAAATACTTCTTCATTGTTCTGAAAAATATCGAGACTCACCCTATAAATATTCTCCGAGTCTTTCTGGAAACTATCGTAGCTGAGTTCAAAAGTAACGTAGTGAAAAATGAGTAGCGCCCCTGCCAAGCCAATGGCAAGGCCTGAAATATTAATGAAAGAATAAGCCCTGTTCTTAACCAGCGACCTTAGCGTAATTTTGATGTAGTTTTTGAGCATAGTTTCGACCGTTTAGATAAGTAAGACTTAAGTAAAGGCAAATCGTTACACTCCGTTTAGAAATGAATTGAAATTGTACGAATACGTTCATAATTGAGTGCGTAAGCGAACAACAAATCACCATCTCACCACACACCAACTTCACAAACCACTGGTTCACAAATCTTTACGGACCCACTACAGCTTTGGCATCTTTAGTGGTAGAAACTCATTGTTAATCGGCTTTAAACCAACCCTATGAAGAATTTTTACTATGCACTTCGAGTTTTACTCCGAAATAAATTTTATTCATTTCTCAACATATTTGGCCTAGCTATTGGTCTGGCTGTAGCTATCATAATCCTTCTCTATGTTCAAAGTGACATGAGCTTTGATAAGCACCATGAGAAATACGATCAAATCTACAGGGTCGAATCCAAATTCAGAATCCCTCCTAAGGACGATGAGTATGCCCTAAGTTCATTTGTGATAGCCGAAATGATGAAGGAAGAATATCCCGAAATCCAAAATTTCGCAAGGTTTATGAGTGCTGGAAGGCAGCTGTTCCGTGTCGGTGACAAGAACATTTATCAAGACAATGTCTACTTCGCTGACTCTTCCACATTCAGTATGTTTACTCATGATTTTATTGAAGGAAACCCTAAAACTGCTTTAGTTGAACCTCGAAGTATTGTTTTGACCGAAACTGCAGCCAAGCGTATTTTTGGTAATGCTGATGCAATGGGCCAAGTTTTAGAAACAGACAGCAACAATCTAAAAGTTACGGGTATTATCAAAGATTTACCTGACAACCTTCACCTCACCTTTGAAGGGCTAATTTCCATCTCTACAATTACTTCAGGGCAACCCGCCCCTACCAGTCAACAAAAGACAAATCAGCTTTGGAATGTGTCATTGTATTCTTATATAATGCTTCCTAAGGGCAATGATGTAAACAATATCTATGACAAGTTTCCCGACTTTTTCGAAAAGTACATGGAGCCTTTGGTGCTACAAGCTGGTTTAGGTGATGCTGGTTTTAGCACTCGATTGAGGCCTCTAGCAGATATTCACTTTAACTCAAAAGTGCAGTATGATTTACCCACGGGTAACTTAACCTATACTAGAGCTTTTACTGTCATAGGCATTTTTATACTCCTTTTGGCCAGTATCAACTATATGAATTTGGCTACTGCAAGGGCCACCAATAGATCAAAGGAAGTGGGAGTTCGCAAAGTATTGGGCTCCACTAGAGGAAAACTGCGTGGGCAATTCTTAAGTGAATCAGTGATTATCACATTCCTTTCCTTAATGCTGGCCATATTAATCGTTAATGTTTTAATTCATGGCACAAATTTAAATGCGCTATTAGGAAAGGACCTTCAACTCAATTTTTTAGACAACCCACTGCTTTTATTTGGTTCGCTTGGCGTTGCTGTGGTAATTGGTCTTTTCTCAGGTATTTACCCAGCCTTTTACTTATCCGCTATCTCTGTATTAGTAGCCATGAAAGGAAGTGTTAAGACTGGCCCTAAAAGTGTTTTTCTAAGGAAAGTTCTGGTGTCATTTCAGTTCTTTATTTCTATTGCCGTAGTAATTACCACACTATTAATGAATAGCCAAATCGACTTTTTAAGAAGCAAAGATCTAGGCTTCAATAAAGACAACGTGGTGTTAATTCCTTTACAAGACACAACTGTTCGTAATAGAATGGAATTCATCAAGGCTGAACTAAATCAGAACCCCAATATTATAGGTATTACAGACGCCTTCGGTGTTGGTGGTGGTGGAAATGTAGGCAACAACCTACTCGGGGCCAGTAGAAACTTATTAAGCATAAGCGACAATGAATCTAAGCTTACCCAAGACACTTACAATGTTTTAAGGGTTGGGAAAGACTATTTCAAAACAATGGACATTGAAATTGTTCAGGGTAGAGATTTTGACGAGAAGATGGCTAC
>CAXBPM010000479.1:0-3032 GCA_963977345.1 uncultured Roseivirga sp. | reverse complement strand
TCATCCTTTTCTTTAAATTGAGTCATGGTTCGGATGAATAACCATGGTCAATTGTCATTAATTTCCGCTCAAATCTAATGACGCATTCCACATAAAAAAACTATTTTAGCTAATTCTTCTGAAAAGATTGTATGCTGAAAAAAGGGATTCAAATACTGTACACTGCTTGGTGCGCCATTTGGTTTGTTGGTATCATGATAGCGCTGTCTCCTTTTACTGTAATTCCAAGATTGATCAGCCCCAAGCTGGATAAATTCAGTTACTTTTTTGCGCGTGTCTGGGTCTTCCTCTTTTCCATGTTTTCTTTTATTCATTTTAAAACACACAACCGAAAGCTTATTCAGCGTGGCCAACCCTATATTTTCACTATTAATCACACCTCCTTTTTAGATGCTCCTGCCATTCCAAGGGCCATTCCCGTTCCTTTGAAAGGTTTGGGCAAAGAGGAACTGGCTAAAATTCCTCTGTTTGGATTTATCGCAGGCAGTTTTGCCGTCTGGGTGGATCGTACTAGCGAAGAAAGCAGAAAGAAATCTGTTGAGAAATTAGTGAGGAATTTGAATCGCGGGTTATCCATTATGGTAGCACCAGAAGGTACCCGAAACAATACCGATGAACCATTGCTTCCTTTCTATAACGGCCCTTTCAGGTTGGCCATTGAAACTGGCACTCCCATTATGCCTTTAATTATTCACGATGCGAAAAGGTTGATGCCTAAGGGCCAATTGGGACTGAGACCAGGACTAATTCATAATTATTTTCTTCCTGCAATTTCAACCCAAAATATGACGCAGGAAGACCTTCCAGCCTTGAAAGCACAAGTTTATGAAATGATGAAATCTAAGATCATTGAACTAGATGAGGAGAATAAACGCTAATTTGGCATTCATTTTGGAATGGAGGGTTACTCAACCAAACAATAAAGCTTATGAAAACTTTTCTACACTCACTTTTAGCGCTTATGGTGTTGACTATCGTAAGCTGTGCTACAGGAAAAAATGCACTTGAAAAAGGCAATTACGAAACGGCTCTAGACCGTGCCATCAATCGTTTACAATCGAACCCAGACAACAAGAAATCACAGGATGTATTGATTGAGGGGTATCGTTTGGCGAGCAATTATCATATGGATTACATCCGTATGTTGGCCGTAAATAATGATCCAAATAAATGGGAGGCTACTTATTATCAGTACCAGCAGCTTAACAGTTATTATCGCCAAATTCAGCGATGCCCAGCTTGTCTGTCCCTGGTAATGCCTAAATCTTATATCAGTGAAGAAAGTGATGCTGGTAGAAAAGCGGCAGACTATCAAGTAGAGTTGGGCAATAGCGCTTTGGCTACCAATACTATTGAAGGCGGAAGAAGGGCTTTTAAGCATTTCAATTTTGCGCTCAACTTTGATAGAAACGTACTGAACATTGACAGTTTGTTGACTGACGCTAGAAACATGGGAACTGTACGGGTTTTAATCGAGCCGATTCCAATTCATTCTCGCAGTTTAGAATTGACAAACGAATACTTCGAAAACAGAGTTATTGAGTATTTGGATAGGTTCAGTGAAGGCAGATTCATCCAGTTTTTCACTGTTGATGAAGCGGAGCAAATTGATTTGCAACCCGATCAAATCGTATCAATGCAATTTGATGATTTTGTATTAGGCCAAACTTTGATTGAGTCGAATACCAAAGAGATAAAACGTGACAGCGTAGTGGTTGGGCAGTTTACTGACGACAAAGGGGTGAAGCACGATGTTTATAACACTGTGAAAGCTCAATTGACCGTGAACCGTAAAACGCTCTCGTCTCAAGGTGTAATGAATTTCGAAATAAGAGATGCTTATACTAACCGAATTTTGACCAATCGTAAGTTGCCAAGCAAAGATGTTTGGGTACACGAGTGGGCTTCGTTTAACGGAGATTCAAGGGCGCTTAACCGCGATGAAATAGAGATGAGTAAAGGGAAAGAGTTACCTCCGCCTCCGCCTCAAACTTTGTTCATCGGTTTTGTAGACCGCATATACGATCAGATTATTGGCAACATCAGTAGTTTCTATAGAGATTCTGAGATATAAATAAAGGCCTTGGCATTCTTGTCAAGGCTATTTTTTTTTAATTATGACGTTCGATGAATAGTGATCTTGAGAAAAACCTTAACAGCTTTTATACTCTAACTGAGGACAAGCAAGAACAAACACTCAATGAAATATTAGCGATGGCTAACTCGAATAAAGAGAATTTCATCGAGATGCTTCACGCCCAAAAATTTAATGGATTAAATAACCTTCCAATATTTTATGAAGCGCTTTCTAATGATCTAGTTAACTGGGCTTCTTTTTTTATCCTCGAAGCCAAGAGGCTTCTACATGTAGCTCACAAATCAGAGAAACCAAGCACTGTTTTAAACCACTTTAGTGAGTTTAGCTTTATTAACCCTGATCACTTTGTTTATCGAGATGAACTAATAGAAATTCTGCTCGAAGAATTGAATGATCAACAGGCTAGTATCCGGTATTTTTCTTTGGAAACCATACTCGATTTTATAAATAAAAATGATAAAAAGGCTATTCTGAGATTGGGAACACTTTTGAACGATTCAAATTGGAGGATACGCTATTGGGCTTACTTAGGATTAAAAGAATTAGATTCATTACCTGAAGGGCGAAAAATGGCTATTTTTGATAAAATGAGAGTCAGGCTTTTAGACCCTTATAAGTTTAAATAGAATCAATAATCATTCAAAACCTATGACCACCCCAAAAGAAGCCCAACCGAATAATCCCCTCCACGGAATAAAACTGGCTGATATCCTTGCCGTATTGGTGAAGAAATATGGCTGGGAAGAACTGGGCGACAGAATCAATATTCGCTGTTTTACCCACGACCCCTCCATCAAATCCAGCCTTACCTTTTTGCGCAAAACGCCTTGGGCCAGAGAGAAAGTAGAACAACTGTACCTTAGATCTATCTAGTTGAGCCGTTCTCTCATTGAGGTGGCTATCTTTTCTTCTTTCTGAAAAAGGTATACCAAAT
>CAXBPM010000478.1:0-3052 GCA_963977345.1 uncultured Roseivirga sp. | reverse complement strand
AATAAACAAAGACTCAATTCTTTTCAGTAGCTATTTGGAACTGTATATTTGGGCAAGAAATGATTTTAATGAAAGAGGAGAAAAAACAATTCGAAACCGAGGCCATCCGCACTCAAATTGAAGGTACTCATGCGCAGGAGCACTCTACTCCTATGTACCTTACTTCTAGCTTTACCTATGAGGATGCAGAAGAAATGCGTGCTGCATTTGCTGGTGAGAATGAAAAGAATATTTATAGCCGTTTTAGCAACCCAAACCTTCAGGAGTTTGTAGACAAAGTCTGTAAAATGGAAAACGCTGAAGCAGGTTATGCCTTTGCTTCAGGAATGGCCGCCATTTTCTCTACTTTCGCTGCCCTACTTTCCTCTGGTGACCATATTATTTCTTGCCGATCCATATTTGGTTCAACCCATACCGTTTTCGGTAAAATATTGCCCAAATGGAAAATCGATACCACCTATGTGGACATTGACAACACCAGCGATTGGGACAAAGCGGTTCAACCCAATAGCAAAATTTTATATGTAGAAACCCCTACAAACCCCGCTGTAGACATTATTGATTTAGAATGGTTGGGGCATTTTGCAAAAAAACATAATCTCATTTTAGTAGTCGACAACTGTTTTGCCACTCCTTATCTACAACAACCGATTCAGTATGGTGCTGATTTGGTAATTCATTCGGCCACCAAATTTATGGATGGGCAAGGGCGCGTAATGGGCGGAGTTACGGTGGGTAAAAAAGAATTGATCGATGAAATCTATGCCTTTAGCAGAAGTACTGGCCCTGCGCTATCCGCCTTTAATGCTTGGGTAATTTCCAAAAGCTTAGAAACCTTGGCCGTGCGCATGGATCGCCATTCTGAAAATGCACTCAAACTGGCTGAATTTCTAGAGAGTTCTGAATTCGTAGAGTGGGTCAAATACCCCTTCTTAAAGTCGCACCCCATGTATGAGGTAGCCAAAAAACAAATGAAGTCGGGTGGTGCAATGGTTGCGTTTGGTATCAAAGGAGGCTTAGAAAGCGGAAGAACATTTTTGAACAACATTAAGATCTGTTCGCTTACCGCCAATTTGGGCGATAGCCGAACCATCGTAACCCACCCTTCTTCCACCACACACGCAAAGCTTTCCGAAGAAGAAAGAATGAAGGTGGGGATTACTCCGGAACTGATTCGTGTTTCAGTAGGTTTAGAGCACATTACAGACATTATAACCGATATTGAGCAAGCCTTAAAAGCCGCCCAATAAATCTCCATATGAAAAACATAACTGCCGAAATTCTAACCATTGGAGATGAAATCCTTTATGGTCAAATTTTAGATACCAATGCCCAATGGATGAGTGCTCAACTCGATCTATTAGGAATTAGAGTCGTAAGAAAAACTACGGTTGGAGACAATGAACCTGACATTCTGCATGCCTTTACCGAAGCCGAAAGCCGAGCAGATTTGGTTTTAATTACGGGCGGATTAGGCCCCACCAATGATGATCTCACCATGCCTACTTTGGCCAAGTACTTTGATTGCAAGGTTATTGAAAACGCAAGTGTTTTAGCGCACGTAAAAGACTTCTTCGAAAAACGTGGAAGAGAGTTTACAGAAATGAACAAAAGGCAGGCTTTGGTACCAGAAATTGCTGAGGTGATTCATAACTCTTTAGGTACTGCTCCTTGCACTTGGTATGAAAGAAACGGGAAAATCTTTGTTTCCATGCCAGGCGTACCTCATGAAATGAAGAATGTTATGAAGGAGTTCGTCATCCCTAAAGTTCGTGACTTCTTTCAAACCCCAGTGATTTACCATAAGGTGATTAAGACAGTAGGCATAGGTGAATCCTTCCTGGCTGATAAAATTAAAGATTGGGAGAACGCTCTTCCGCCACATATTCGCCTAGCATATTTACCCAGCATAGGCCATGTAAAATTAAGGCTTACTGCCTTCGGTGAAAACCGCAGCCAGCTTGAAAAAGACGTTCAGCAACTGATCGAAGCATTTATTCCCTTGGCAGGCAAGTACATCTATGGTTATGATGAAACAAGCTTGGAAGAAGCGATAGGCCTCTTGCTTATTGATCAAAAGAAGACAATTGCCCTAGCAGAAAGTTGTTCGGGTGGATTTATTCAACACAAAATCACTCAAATTCCCGGATCATCTGCTTACTTTCAGGGCGGAATTGTACCTTACCACAACCAATTTAAGGTTGACGTGTTAGGTGTTAAGGCTTCTACCCTTGAAAAACATGGCGCAGTAAGCGAAGAATGTGTAGAGGAAATGGCCGAAAGAATCAGGGAGAAGTTTAACTCAGATATCGGTGTGGCCAGCAGTGGAATTGCCGGGCCGGGAGGTGGTTCTGAAGAAAAACCAGTCGGAACTGTGTGGATTGCCGTTGCTGACGGCAAACAAACCATAACCAAAAGGCTTCAATTAACGCAGAATAGAATATTAAATATTGAATTAACAGAAATAGCAGTACTAAATTTGGTAAGGAAAAGTTTGAATCAATAGAACATTGATAATATTTGGTTTAATGCTATTTTTGTCTTTTTAATGCAAACGTTTTTAATCTCTAAGAACATAAGAATATGGCACTTGTAGAAATGGTGATGCCTAAAATGGGCGAGAGTATAATGGAGGGCACAGTGTTGACTTGGCTAAAACAGGAAGGCGACACAATTGAAGCCGATGAGTCTGTATTGGAAGTAGCCACAGATAAGGTTGACACCGAAGTTCCTGCCATTCATGCGGGCGTTTTGAAAGAAATATTAGTAAAGGAAGGCGAAGTAGTTCCTGTGGGCGCTCCAATTGCACGAATTGAAACAGAAGCTTCGGCTGGTAGCGACTCCGCTCCCGTTGCAGCAGCGCCTAAAGCAACTTCAGCAAGCGAAAAACCTGCTGAAGCAGCCTCGAATGGACAAGCAGTAGTATTAGACAAACCTGCTGGTGATCGATTCTATTCTCCATTGGTGATGAACATTGCTCGTGAAGAAGGAATTTCCATGAGTGAATTGGAAAGAGTTCCAGGTACAGGTAGAGAAGATAGAGTAACCAAGA
>CAXBPM010000477.1:0-3053 GCA_963977345.1 uncultured Roseivirga sp. | reverse complement strand
CATGGTTGAGGTTCAGAGGTCACTTAGATAATATTTCTGACAACTGTTTGATTGGCGCGATCAACGCATACAATGAGTCTACCAACTTGGTGAAAAACCAATTGACTGGCGAGTATGGCCCAGTACCAGCGACAGCCCGTGCATACAAAGCGGCAGGCGTTCCGTCTATCGTGGTAGGTGATCATAACTATGGTGAAGGTTCTTCTCGTGAGCATGCGGCCATGGAGCCAAGGTTCTTGGGTGTGACAACAGTTTTAGTAAAATCATTTGCTAGAATTCACGAAACCAACTTGAAGAAGCAAGGAATGCTAGGTTTGACATTTGCGAACGAAGCAGATTACGACAAAGTACAGGAAGATGATACTATCAACTTCTTAGACCTTGACCAATTCACTGAAGGCAAGCCATTGAACATTGAGTTTGTACATGCCGATGGTTCTAAAGATGTAATTGTGGCCAACCATACTTACAACAAAGCTCAAATTGGCTGGTTCAAAGCGGGTTCTGCCCTTAACTTGATTAAAGAAGAGAATAAGAAAGGTTAATAGAGTATTGAGTAACTAGTACTTAGTATTTAGAAATATTGAAAAGCCTGATTCGTAAGAGTCGGGCTTTTTTATGTATTGGTTAAGTCAGAAGTTTTGGGGAACTTCCTACATTATATAGGATATGCTTAGTTTCTCAAAACTCAGGCATCAGTAAGACTAAAAGTGATTAAAAAAGGAATATTGAAATTAATAAGTCGAAGAAACTATTGTCTATTTTTTGTTGTCTTGATAATTTCAGGATGTTTTGATTTTCCTACAGAATGGGATATCCAACTGTGGGAACAGAAAATTGAAGACTCGAATTTGAGTATATACAAATTTGATGCTTGGGGTGGGCGAGATTCAAATGTGTCGGGATTAAGAATCAAAGACTCCTCTGATGGGTTTACTCAAGAAGATGTCCTTAAAGGTGATGAGCTTTCTACATTTAGAGCTATCCCAAGTAAAAGTCTAATACAAGTATTTAATACGATTAGACCAGAAAACGGAGAATCAAATTCAAACATCGCAATTTCAAGTAAAGTCTTTGAGATTGCCGGTATAACAATTAATCAAGAAACATATAGATATAATGGAACCGTTTCAGGGATTTGTAATTTAAAAAGTTACTATTTCAAAACTTTTGAGGAAACAAGAGATAGCCTGATTTTCTATGAAAATGATTCGCAATTTGTAAACGGAACAAATTTTAACAGTATTTCTATACCGAAAGGGAATATATATTTAATAAGCTCTAAGGATAATGAATATGTAGAAAGAGTTGTGTATCATGATTTGCTGATATTCCACAATTTATCTACTAGCAAAGGAGTCGAAATATGCAGACACGTTAAATACTTTGATCCAATGGATAGTATTAGAGTTTCTGAATTTTCAGATTATGGGATTTTCAAACCAGTGAAATAGACTTAGACATATACACCTACTAATCCTTTGCAACAAGGATTTAACGCTAGGCACTTCGCGATAGAGAAATACTTGACCGCGAGCTCCGAAACCTCGGAGTATCCGTACTTAGCACCTCCCCTACAAACAAACAGACTCTCGCGGTTTCGCTCTTTAAGCTCGACCTCAGAGTGACGGTAAGTTGTAGAGCTTACAGCCCTTGTTGGTGTTCTTCACCAACAAGCCGCCTAGGGTTTACACTCCCACTTTGCTCTCAGTAATTGTGTTATTCAGACCTTTTTTGTTCCCTGTTACAAACAAAAACACCGCGACAAGCTCAAAAGCTCATACGCGGTGTCTAAAACAAATAAATACTTTTAGCCTTAAGCTACTTTCTCCATCATTTTCAATTTAACAATGGTCTCTTCAATTCTGAATTTGTGATTTTTCAGCATGTTAGTAACTCTTGGTGGAAGCGAAAGATCACTTTCCAAAATGTCTTGATAATCATCACGGGCTGTTTCTTCTCCTCGAATACATTCTTGCAATACTTCTTCGGTATTGCTAGAAGCGATAGAAGATTTCAGGTCCATCCATGCCCTGTGCAGTGAAGCTTTAAAGCTACTTTGAGTCACTGGATCTCCTCCTAATGCGGCTACTTCTGTGGTTAATTCCTGAGCAAATACCCTTCTTTCCATCACTTGATTTTTGAAGAAGTTTTTCAACTGCTCTTCACTCATATCGTCAATGGCGTTTTCATAGCCTTCCATTGCATCGTAAGAACGTCTTAACACATCATTCAACTTGTCGATTAATTTTTCGGTATAACTCATGTCTCTGATTTTTAAAATTATAATTAACAACATATCCGAAAGAACTATGCCAGACGGCAAAAAGTAATCATATGTCCTTAAAAGCTACTTTAACGATAAACAGACAGACATAAAGTAGAAGAGATTCCACACTATTGGTAGAAGTAACCACAGCGGTTGGTTATTGTGCGAGTTTTAAGACTTTGCGGTTAATATCTTTCTGTGCTTAGCACTCCCCCTCCGAACTGACAGACTCTCGCGGTTTCGCTCTTTAAGCTCAACCTCAGAGTGACGGTAAGTTGTAGAGTTTACAGCCCTTGTTGGTGTTCTTCACCAACAAGTCATGCGAGTATCAAGACTTTGCGCTTCTTTGTGCTCTTTGCGGTTAATTGATGGTAAGTAGAAGATCTTTGCGGTTCCCGCCCCTTTCATTCTTGTGCCTTAACTCTAATCAAGTAAATGGGCTCATTGTGGTAATGAAACTCTTCTATTACTGAATAGCCCGTGGCAGGCAAGTCATCGGTATACGCGAAATAATAGCCTTCTTTCAGCTCATCTGTTTGGTATAAAACAGCTTCTCGCTCCGCCTCTAAGTAGTAAACAATCGTAAGTGACATTCGTACATCGCCCAGTCGGTGTAAAGGTGCTCCTTTCGTGATTTCAGCAATTTTCAACCCTAGGGCTTTGTCTTCGGCTGCCCCTGTGGTTTTTTGGCGGGTAACGGGCACCGTAAAGGAATAACCAAGGCGCATTACCAACAGCACGCCAAGAATGATCATATAGGCTTCAATTCCCTTTTTGGTGTACA
>CAXBPM010000476.1:0-3054 GCA_963977345.1 uncultured Roseivirga sp. | reverse complement strand
GAACGTAAGGCACATATTGTTCTGAAACGGTGGAAGAATATACATCCACAAAGGCCGAAGCTTTACGGTCTTGGTAGTTTTCCCAAGGGCCACGTCCATAATAATCAAAGTTGTTATAGGGTTTCGGCAGTTGCATACGCATGCCCATTCTCGGCATGTCGGCTTTGTATTCCGTTGGCTTCATTTCATTAGAAATATGGATCAGCCCATTGCCGCTAATGGTATAGCGACTAGTGTAATTTGTATTTACGCCCGGAAGCTTATAGATAAAATCGATTTGAATTTGGTTGTTCGCTGGTTCCGAAATCTTCGTTTCAATTACTTCAGAAAACAGAGAAGCTTTCTTCCATTCTATATTTCTGTTTTGCATTCTATTGCCCAAATCATTGTCGGTTGGAGCACGCCAAAAATTAGGTTTTGGGCCTTGGCCATCTTTCAGCAATTCATTGCCTTCGAAAACATAAGAGGTGATTTGACCTTGATTTTTATCGAAAACCACTTTCACAGTACCATTCTGAATCGTGATAATTTGGCCTTGTTCTGTATGGCTTAAAGCTTCTCCATAATTCATTGGAGAAGCGGGTTCTGCTTTATATTTTCCCTCTAAGAATAACTGCTCATGGGCTACCTCAAAACCTTTGGGAAGCAGTCCCCAGTCTGCTTTTGTGGTGGCACTGATCTCAACAAAGTATTCTGTTTTAGGTTGATAATCTATTCCCGATAAAGGAATTCGGATCAGTTTTCCCGTATGCGTTTCCACAGATATTTCCTCCAAAGGAATGGTTTTTAATACCCTGCCATCCGCTTTTATTTTCGCTTCAAAATTGAATTGATTGAGGTCCGTAAAATCATAGAGGTTTTCCACCAAAACTCTTAATTCATCATGTCGGTTAATGCCTTGGTCTTTGAAGTTGATGTACTCATGCGCCTTTTTTACTTCGTATAAAGCGGGTTGAGGCGTACGATCTGGAAACACAATTCCGTTGTTCAAGAAGGTATTATCCGTTGGCATTTTTTCACCATAATCGCCTCCATAGGCGTAAAATCGTTCTCCCTTCTCATTGGTTTTCCAAATGGACTGATCTACCCAATCCCAAATAAAGCCGCCTTGTAGGTTGTCGTATTTCTCGATGATGTCCCAGTAATCCTGAAAATTACCGGTGCTATTTCCCATGGCGTGAGCATACTCACTCGGAATATAAGGGCGGTCGGTTTTGTTTTGACCTACTTGCTCGAAGCGCGCGGGTGACGGATATTGGGGAACGATAATGTCGGTGTTCCAATCCATATCATAAAGGCTGCCATCGTAATCTTTGTAAGGGCGCTCATATTGAATCGGACGTTTGGTTTTGTCTAAGGCTTTCATCGCTTTGTAGCCTGCGTAAAAGTTGATGCCATTTCCAGCTTCATTCCCCATGGACCAAATCACCACAGACGGATGGTTTTTATCGCGGGCGACCATGCGCAACATTCTATCCACATGGGCCTTTTCCCAATTCTCTTTTTTGGCCAAAGAGTATTGCCCATAGTACATACCATGCGATTCGATATTGGCTTCGTCCACCACGTAAATTCCATGCTCATCGCAGAGTTCGTAAAAGCGCCTGCCTCTTGGGTAATGACTCAAGCGCACCGCATTGATGTTATTTTCTTTCCACAAGCGAATGTCTTTCATGATCATTTCTTCGCTCATTACATGGCCCGTTTCTGGATCATTTTCTTGGGTGTTTACTCCCTTCAAAGTAATTCGCTGGCCATTCACTAAAAGTAAACCTTGCTTAATTTCAACACTTCTGAAACCAATTTTTCGGGAAGTGGCTTCAAGCGTTTTCCCTTTTGAGTCTTCTACTTTTAGAAGGAGCGTGTATAAGTTCGGATGCTCTGCACTCCATTGCTTTACTTGGTCGATGGTGGCTTGAAAGTTATGGCTGACTTCCGCGTTTGCTGCTACTGAAAGTGCTTCCGAACCACTTTTTATTTCCTTGCCTTCCGCTGTGATAAGCTTATAACTGAGTTTGAATTTCTGGGACTTGGCGCCATGATTTTTCAAATCAACAGTCAAATCGAATTCTCCGTTTTTGTAGGCTCCGTCTAAAATGGATACCACTTCGAAATCCTTGATTCTAAGTTTCGGTTGTGCGTAGAGATAGACGCTTCGCTCAATCCCACTGATGCGCCAAAAATCTTGACCTTCTAAATAAGCGCCATCCGTCCAGCGGTAGATTTGTAGGGCAATGGTGTTTTTGCCCGGTTTTACGAATTTCGTTACATCAAATTCGGCTGGTAATTTACTGCCTTGAGAATAGCCAACGTACTCACCATTAATCCAGAGAAAGCCTCCAGATTTCATCGCTCCGATGTGCAGAAAAATTTGATTTCCATCCCAGTCTTTAGCCAAATCAAAATCTCTTCTGTATGAACCTACTGGGTTATAATCGTGGGGAACTTTACCCGGGTCGGCAGGGTAAATCCGGTCCACAAATTTCATTTCTTCAGAAACGGGCGCTTTGTAATCGGCAAAATCGTATTGATGGTTTACGTAAATAGGTACTCCAAAACCTTCTACTTCCCAGTTGGCAGGTACTTTAATATTATCCCAATTGGCAACGCTTTCCGAAGGGTTCATAAAAGTGAGCGGCCTGTCTTTTGGCATTCGTACCCAGTTAAATTTCCATGTGCCATCTAGTGATTGATAGAATTTGGCTTCCGTAGCTTTTTTGTTCAGCGCATCGGCTTCCGAAGTATATGAGGTGAATGATGCGTGGGCAGGCGCTTTGTTTTCACTTATGATCTGCTCATTCTCGATGTATTTCCATATTTCGTCTACGCCATTTTGAAATTGGGCATGGCTTTGTTCAGCAGAGGTCACCCATAAAACTAGCGTGAGTAGGAGGGTGGTGAACTTAGCGGGTTTGTTCATGGAGTTGTCGTTTTTAGTTGTGCGTTGAGGTAATAAGTTTTTCCAGCTTGCATTTCGATTGTTTTTGAAGTGCCCTGATATGCGAATTGATAATTCCCTGTATTTGCGGGAATTACTTTGGCCATGTCAAGTAC
>CAXBPM010000475.1:0-3055 GCA_963977345.1 uncultured Roseivirga sp. | reverse complement strand
AATTCAAATTGACCGTCATTGCGAACCCGTTAAAGTTTTTCGGAGTGATGGTGTTTGTGTGAAGCAATCTCTTCGTCCAGTTAAGTAATGCCAAAGATTGCTTCGTCACCTTTCTTTGCTAACGCAAGAAAGTTTTCTCGCAATGACGGGCAGGTCTCGCAAGACGAAACCGTCTTCATTATCACCTCCAACCAACCAAGCCCAAATTAATCAGCCAGTCCACTGAGAATGTCCAGACAACTGACCAAAACAGCCCGAAAATAAACATATAGAAAAAGACCTGTTTGCGGGGAGCACCTACAGTTGACACCAAAAGAGAACCACCCACCGGAGATAGAATTACAGGGGTAAGAAAGCAGGTGCCGATAATCCCGTATTTCGTCCAGATCCTTACCATTCTACGGCTCTGAGGTGAGAACTTACCTTTCTTTTTAATGAAAATGGGTGAAATATTTTTTTTGATTTTCTCTCCCAAAAATGAAAAGAGTATTACGCTGGTCATTAAGCCAGCCATGGTAATGATAATAATTTCCAATGGGCTCATACCAGCCGCTGGCCCCATCAGAGGCGGAAAAATAGACTTGAGACAAGCCAATAAGTAAATCCCAAAATAGGTAAGGGCCTTTTCTAACATTACTTCAATAAGAAAAACACATATAAAAGATACAATGCGATCAGGATAATTCCCGAAGGCGTTCCTAGTCTTTTACGGAAGATCATTAATGGAAGGATGAGTAATGTGATCCCGATCATCCACGGGAAATCGGTATGGAGAATATCCATGTTTACCGAAAGCGGCTTAATAATGCTTGTAATCCCTATTATGGAAAGTACATTGAAAATATTTGAGCCCAATAAATTTCCTAAGGCAAGGTCGGTTTCTCCTTTTCGAGCCGCAATTACAGAAGTGAAAAGCTCAGGTAAACTTGTGCCCAAGGCCAATACTGTAAGCCCAATAACGCGCTGGGAAACGCCTAAATCTACGGCAATTTCTTCAGCACCTCCTATAAACCAGTCGGCACCAAAATAGAGGCAGACAATACCTAAACTCACCTGCAAAATATCTTTAGTAATCCCCTGTTTCTCTAGCTTGTCTTTGGGCGCTTCAACATCAAGTCTTATTTGTTCCTTACGGGTAGTGTAAAGTAGTGAGCCTAAATAGATCACCAATAATATCACTAGGATTGTGCCCTCAATGCTGGAAATCATGCCGTTGTAGGCGAAAATGTATAAGAGTAAAGAAGAGCCTAAAGTGACAGGCCAATCTCTCCTAGCGCTTTCTTTTTTTATGGGAATAAAACCGAAAAGGGCTGCAGTACCAAGCACCAATGCCAAGTTGGAAATATTAGAGCCAATTACATTGCCCAAAGCAAAATCGGGAGCGCCTTTCAGTGCTGAATTCAAGCTGACTAAAAGCTCTGGTGCCGAGGTGCCAAAGGCAACCACAGTAAGCCCAACCACCAAGCTACTTACGTTAAAACGAAGGGCTAATTTGGATGCCCCTTTCACAAGGATTTCACCGCCTACAATAAGCGTAACTAAACCCAAAACCAGAATTAGAATAGTATTTAAAGGCATGAATTAAAGTTTTGACCCGAATGAAAGATCACCCGCATCGCCCAAACCGGGCACTATGTATGATTTATCGTTTAATTTTTCGTCTACCGCCCATGTCCATAACTGATGCTCGACCTCGATGTTCTTTTCTAGGTATTCAATTCCCTCTGGTGCGGCAATTACTGAAGCCAAATGAATGCTGGCTGGTTTACCGTTTTTCAGAATCTGATTCAAACTGGCCACCAGCGATTTACCAGTTGCTAACATCGGATCTATTAAAATCAGTGTTTTTCCGTCCAAGTTTGGGGCAGCAGAATACTCCAACGCCACTTCTACCTCTTTGGTTTCTTCTTTTCGCCAGGCACCAATAAAACCAGCTTCGGCACGATCAAAAACATCCAAAAAACCATTCATAAATGGCACCGCAGCACGTAAAATCGACACCAATACGATTGAGTCGCTTATGGTCTGTTCAGAAGTGATGGCCAGTGGGGTTTGAATTTTTTGCTCCTCAAAATGGAGTGTTTTTGAAATTTCATAGGCCATCAAAGTACCCAATCGCTGCAGGTTTGTTCTGAAGCGCAACCGATCGTTTTGCACCTCAACATTCCTGAGTTCGGCCAAATAAGTGTTGGCAATGCTGTTTGATGTATTGAGTACTCTCATTCAATTTTCAAATTCCTGCAAATTTAAAGGAAACATTCACTCGTTTAAACAATATCGGTTGAAAGGTGAATTTGCATGACAATGCTAGGCTAAGACAAAAGACCAACTTAATTTTGGCCAAATTCTCACTTATGGATTTCAAACTGCTTAAAACCCTTTGCCAAATTCATGCGCCTTCTGGAAACGAAGTTGCCATGAAAGAGTTCATCTTAAATTACGTGGAGGTCAATGCTCCTAAATGGAAGACCAAACCGGAAGTAATTTTCGGTGATGAATTCCAAGATTGCGTAATGCTCAAGTTCGGCACACCACGTACCGCAATTTTCGCCCATATGGACAGCATTGGCTTTACCGTACGCTACAACGATCAGTTGGTGGCCATTGGCGGGCCAAAAGCCGAAACCGGATATAAATTGGTAGGAGAAGATGCAATGGGGCCGATTGAGTGTGAATTATTCGAAGACGAGGGGAACCTCTATTACAAATTCCCAAGAGGTATTGATCGAGGAACAGAACTGGTTTTTAAGTGCGATTTCCGTGAAAATGATGAATACATTCAGTCTTGCTATATGGACAACCGTTTAGGGGTGTTCAATGCATTAAAAGTAGCTGAGACCTTAGAAGACGGAGTAATTGCTTTTGGTTGTTGGGAAGAGCACGGAGGAGGAGCAGTGCCCTATTTGGCCAAACACATGTATGAGCAGTGGGGAGTAAAACAAGCCTTGATTTCAGATATTACTTGGGTAACTGAAGGCGTTCCACATGGCCAAGGCGTAGCCATTTCAATGCGCGACAGAAATATTCCGCGCAGAAGCTATATTCAGAAAATCAT
>CAXBPM010000474.1:0-3060 GCA_963977345.1 uncultured Roseivirga sp. | reverse complement strand
CTACGGTAGCCAGTCTGATGAGTCGTTTTTCAATGGAGTTCATCGTCCTTGTTGGATTGTCATTTTTGTTGGCTGCTCCCTTGGCTTATTGGGGAATGAACAGTTGGCTTGGGCAGTATGAATACCGTATTGCGATCGGACCAGTCATTTTCTTGATCAGTATTGGTGCATCACTGTTGATTGCTTTAGGCACCACAGGCTACCGCTCTATGCGGGCCGCTACCGCCAACCCTGTCAATTCACTTAGAGACGAATAAGGATATGATACGCCACCACCTTAAACTCACAATTCGAAATATTCAAAGAAAAGGCTTTTTTTCTGTGCTCAATATTGTGGGTTTGAGTGTTGGATTGGCCTCATTTTTAATCATTGGTTTATACGTATTTCAAGAATCTACTTTTGAGAGAGGTTTTTCTAAAGCGGACCGTACTTATCGAGTATACACCAAGTTTTTAAATTCTTCTTTAACGGCTACTTCATCAGTGAATTTAGCAGATGAGCTAGCCAGACAACCTGAAGTGGAAGAAGCTACTAGTTTATCGAGAGTGCCAAATAGTCAAGCATTGAAAGTTGGCGATGCAGTTTTTGAGCCGAATAATTACTTCGAAGTAGGCCAGTCATTTTTTAATGTTTTTGATTTTGATCTTCTCTACGGAAATAGAGAAACTGCTTTAAATAGCCCCAATTCACTGATTCTTGCAGAAGTGGAGGCTCAGCGGCTTTTCGGGAGGACTGATGTAGTGGGTGAAACTGTCGAAATCAAGGATATCCAAGTTTTAATAACGGGGATCATTAAAGCTTCACTGTATAAAACTCACCTCAATTTTAATGGCTTATGGTCAAAACCAGAAAGTCCATATAAGCTGAGCGATTGGAGCGGTATTAGTGCATATACTTACGCTGTGCTAGGGTTAAATGTAAAACCTGAACAGCTCGATAAGCGATTTGATAAAATTAACGAAGACTACATCTTCCCTAGCTTCCAGACATCATTTTCTGTTATTAAAGATTATACTTATCAAGATTGGAAAAGTAGCACGAGTAATGTGGAGCTTTTTGCTCAACCCATTACAGAAATACACCTAGAGTCGGAGTTGAGTGGAGAGTTGGCGCCTGGAGGTGAAAAATCTACAGTGTTGGCCTTTGCTATAATCGCAATCTTCATTCTCATTATTTCTTGCGCAAACTTTATCAACCTATCAACTGCCAAGGCTTCGGATAGGGCGAAGGAGATAGGGATGAAAAAAGTGATGGGTTCATCTAGGTTAGTGTTGGTTACTCAGTTGCTGGTTGAATCCTTAGTTATCACCTTGTTCGCAGGAGTTTTGGCTTTTGGCTTTGCCGAACTTGCCTTAAAATTAGTGAATTACTTTTTCGGTGGCTTTATATCGATTTCGCTCATTCAAACGCCTCAGATCCTTTTTCCTCTACTATTATTACTTGTATTGGTTGGTATTCTGTCTGGTTTATATCCAGCCATCTATCTGTCTTCTTTCAAAGTAACGGCTCTTTTAAAAGGCCAGAAGATAAAAGGATTCAAAGGTGCTAGTTCTGCTAACGTTTTCCGGAATGCATTAGTCGTTATTCAATTTTCGCTGTCAGCGATCCTTATTATATGTGCTGTATTTATGTCTAAACAGCTTAAGTACATATCTAAAATTGATCTGGGATTTGAGAAAGAGAACGTTTTAGTCCTACCGAAAGCGAGTCTTTTAACCAGTCAATTTGAGGCCTTTAGAACTGAGGTAGAACGACTGGCCATCGTGGAAAAGACATCGAGCCTATCAAGTCTTCCAGGAGAAGAGAATAATGGATTTAAAATCGAAATGGAAACTGCGGACGGAGAGACTGTTTATGCTAATGAGTTTTATGGTGACTCTGAGATATTTGATGTATTGGGCATTGACTTACTGTATGGGCGATTATTCTCTGATAATGTTGAAAGTAACATCAAAAGCGTGCTGATCAATGAGACTGCAGCATCTTTAATTAGTAACGGAAACGTGTTGGGTCAAACCTTAGACGGAGATGAAGTTATAGGAGTGGTAAAAGATTTTCATTTTCAGTCACTCAGAGAACAGATAAGTCCAGTGATTTTTAAGTGGAGACCAAGGTTCACTCAGCTTGCTATAAAAATGCCGATCAATCAAGAGAACGTTGAAAGGATCGAAGCTAAATGGCAAGAGTTTTCAGACTTACCTTCAAGCCATTATTTCTTAGAAGACAACTACAAGGCAATTGTAGATAAAGAGTATCGTGCTGGAGATGCTTTCAGCCTGTTTACTGCTTTGGCCATTTTTATTTCTTGCTTGGGGATGTTCGGGCTTACTGTTTTTGCAGCTGATCAACGATCCAAAGAGTTTGGAATACGAAAAGTCCTTGGCGCACAAGTGGCAGACTTGATCAAATTGTTGATGAACAATTTCTTGAAGCTAGCCTTGTTGGCCTTGCTAATTGCAGTGCCTTGTTCCATTTGGGGCATTAATCAATGGATTACGGATTTCGCCTATCGTATAGAGGTTTCTGCGCTCATTTTCATCATTGGAGGTCTCCTAGTTTTTGCCATGGTGTTCCTCACCGTTTTTCATCAATCCTATAAAGTAGCAGTTAAAAACCCCGTTGATTCACTCAAATCAGAATAATCATGTTCAAACAAACTTTCAAATTTGCCATTAAGAGTTTCAGGAAGTCGCCTTTCATGACTTTTATTAATGTGCTGGGTTTGGCGCTTGGTCTGACGGTTTTTTATCTGGTATCCCTGTATATCTACCAAGAAAATAGCTACGAAAAGGACTTTAAGTACAGGGATATAATGTACCAGGTAAGTGCTGATTTCTATGGGAGAAAGTTAGGCTTTGCTTCTGAAAATCTCCCTTATGTGCTGGACGAAATTCCAGAGATAGAACTATTTACTACATTTTCAAATGCATCCACTTCTAAGATTTCAGTAGAGGGTATTGAGTACACAGGCTTAAGGCAATTGACAGTCGATTCTAGCTTTTTCAAGGTGTTTGACTTCGAACTTTTACAGGGTGATATAAGCACAGTGTTGAAAGAAC
>CAXBPM010000473.1:0-3062 GCA_963977345.1 uncultured Roseivirga sp. | reverse complement strand
CTAGTGGCTCTCAAACTGAAGAGAACTCCACAAAATTCACAAAATTCGATTTACGACAAATCAAATGAGTATAAATGGAATCAATTAATCCACCTCTATTTCACTTAACCTTTTAAACTTCACAAACCACAACAAAGGAATTTCTTCCTTGCCTATTGAATCCACCATCTTCTTTTGGGACTCTGTTAACTTATCCATATCCAGTATTCCAGAAAAAAGCTTAGCGCTGTATGAAGTAACAAAATACCCATTATGAGATGCTTGAGCAACTATTGACCCCTTATCACCTCTCTCATTACTTACACGAGTTTCAAGAGTCAGTACTTCTTTAGAGGCCTTATCATACAATGCGACACGGTATTCTTTTCTGTTGGAGTACGAAAACAAAATGTTCTGATCTGTTTCTTGTAAGGCACCTCCCATTATAGCCCAGTATCCTCTATCGGCAATCACATTTCTTACCATTTCAGATGTTAGAGAAGGGTCAGTAATATAAGTATCCATAAAGTCATCTGGCATAGCATCTTCTCCAAAATCCAAATGATAAGCGATTTCTGCCTCTTCTGAGTTAAATTTCCAAACATCATGAGAATACTCCCCAACAGCCAAGGGCTTATCCGAAGCATTCAAATGGGCATACATCCCTGTAATATTCTCCATTCTCACCCTCTTATCAAATGGCTCATAAGTAGAGATAACCTTCATTTTATTATCCAACAAAGCAAACCTTACACTTTCTTGATTGAAGGTTCCACTTAAACCATAACATGCTACAAAACGAGAGTTACCTACATAGGCAATATCTTGTAAATAGGCATAGAGCGACTTAACTTCTTTCACAAAATCACCCTGCATATCGAACCACAGAAACTTGCCTGGAGCCGCAAGAATTATTTGGTTGTCATCATCATCATAGGCCATACTGAATATTTCCTTATACTCACCAGGCCCATTTCCTTTTTGGAAAATCTTAAAAAGGAAATTGCCTTCCTCATCAAAAGCCAGCACTTTTTGATTTCTTTTATCCAAAACCAATATTTCCTCTCTCGCAAAAAGGACTTTTGATGCTTCCGAGAAAAGTGCCTCTTCACTGGCTTCAAGTTGAACGAAATAGACATCTTCAATTAAAGCATCCAAAGTGCCTTCGTAAGTTTCGGCATTAGCAACATCAATAATTTCTACGCCATCACCTGTTTGGGTTTCAGTAGACGAAGGATTACTAGCGCAGGCATAAAGAAACAGGAAGATTAGAAATGAAGAAAAAAGTGGTTTCATGGGTGGTTGTTGAAGGTTTACTTAAGGCTAACGCATTTTAAGACTATTCCTTCTTAATATACTTAATAAATAACCAGGTAACCAAAGGCGGCACAAATACAGAAATCACCAGACCCAAAATCATGATTGCTCCTTCTGGCTCAATTCCGCCAGTTGCCACCAAGACTATTTCACCCAAAGGGCCTTTAGAAAACAGTCCGTTGTTGATCACATTCCACCCAAGGTGAAGGCCAAAAGGAAGCATGATACTTTTAGTTTTGGCAAAAGCATATGCCCAAACCAAACCCATTAAGCCTGTCAGTAGAAATACATAGATCATGGGCACTACATTCCCAAATGCCCCGAATGAAAACCAATGATAGACGCCAAAAGCAACAGCGGAAATCAATACCCCTTTCTTACTGCCTAGCTTTTTGATCAGGATGTAAAGTATTGCTCCCCTATAAATCAGTTCTTCGGTAAATACAGATTTGAGATCGTACCACACTGAATCGAGTAACAGCGTAAGATTGAATTGACTGTTCAAAAGCCAAGTTTCAGATCTTAAAGCTGCCAGAGCAAGAGTAACAGCGGCACAAATGACAGCGGAAACCACAAAGCCCAACCCGAACTGTTTGAGTTTTTTGGACACCGGGGTAAAGCCTAAAACCAAGAGACTCTTCTTTTCAAAAAGAAAGAGTATTAACCAGGATACAAGAAGAATAATTAGAATGCCAAGCATAGCCATTACAAGTCTAAGGCATTCTTCCTTGAATAAAAAATGGGTTCGTTGCTGAACCCATTTATTAATTTCTTATGCCAATAAAGGCCTTAAGGCACTTTATACACCATTGCATTAATGTGCATTCCTGCGCCTACTGAGGCAAAGACTAGAATATCTCCCGAGTTGATTTGATGTCCTTCTAATTTGTTTCGCTGAATTAAATCCAACATGGTAGGAATGGTCGCTACTGAACTATTTCCCAAATCTTGGATGGTCATAGGCATAAACTCGGCCATTGGTTTTTCTTGTCCACAGATTTTGAAAAGCTTCTTCAAAATGGCTTCATCCATTTTTTCATTGGCTTGATGGATCAAAATTTTGTCTACGTCTTTTAGCTCCACCCCTGCTTTGTCCATTGCTGTTTTAATGGCTTCGGCTACGTTTACCAACGCATATTCGTAAATCTTACGGCCTTTCATCTTGATAAAGCGTTTGCCATTTTTCTTTTCTGGATGGAAAGTTTCGCCCATTTCTAAGTAACTCAGTTCGACCGTAGCATCCGTTCTAGAACTCTGCGAAAGTACACCACCATTGGTATCGGCCGACACGCCTTGAAAAATAGTAGCGCCTGCACCGTCAGAGAAAATCATAGAATCACGATCGTGCACATCGACAATACGACTAATGGTTTCTGTACCCACCACCAAAACATTTTTGGCATCCCCCATTTTTATCATCTGATAGGCCTGAATGCTCGATTGCAACCATCCCGGACAACCGAAGATCACATCGTAACAGGAAGTAGCCGGGTTCCGAATATTGAGGTTATGCTTTACACGTGAAGCCAAACTCGGCATCATGTCTGTGCGTTGCGTACCCACTTCCATATCTCCAAAATTGTGAGCCACAATAATATAATCAAGCGCCTCAGCATCTATTGTACTATTGGCCAAAGCATTTTTAGCAGCAATTGTGGCCAAGTCAGAGGCTTTTTGATCGTCATTGGCATAGCGCCTAGCTTTTATCCCAGTAATCCCTTCAAACTTTCGAATGATCTCAGCATTATCGGCTTCAAATTTCTCTC
>CAXBPM010000472.1:0-3071 GCA_963977345.1 uncultured Roseivirga sp. | reverse complement strand
GGGCAGGGAGGTGACAAGAATGAAATAGTATGAACCCATTTAAGCCGAAAATTACATACGATAAAGGGTTAAAGGAGAAGGCTAGATTTCTTCGGAACAACAGTACGCTTACTGAAGTGCTTTTATGGAACGAACTTAAACGAGGCAGACAAAGAGGGTATGACTTTCATCGGCAAAAACCAATTCTTCATTGGATTGTAGATTTCTTCTGTTATGATTTGATGTTGGCTATAGAGATAGATGGCGATTATCATTTAAAAAATGAAGTCAAGAAAAACGATGAAGACCGTCAAGAGAGAATTGAAGCTTTGGGAATATCGTTCTTGAGATTTAGAGATGAAACGATCAAGCATGATATTCAGGCAGCCATAGTAGATATCGAAGAGTATATTGATGAATTTGAAAGTAATAAAACACACCCCTAGCCCCTCTCAAGAGGGGAATGGTTTTGAGGGATAGCAAATATTTCAGACCTAAAGTTGAACGATTGTTATGTGGAAAGGCCAAATTATTAACTAACAATGCGTTCCCTCCTTGAGGAGGGCAGGGAGGTGACTATGATATTAGAAAATAGAAGCTGATTTTCAGGGATTTAGGATTTAAATTAATTGCAAAGCATTTCAAAAAATACCACCATCATCAAGCAAACGGCTCAAAAGCTAGGCTTTGATTTCTGTGGTATTTCCAAGGCAGAATTTTTGGCTGAAGAAGCCCCGCGTTTAGAAGCATGGCTTAAGAAAGGTAATCATGCTGAAATGGGGTATATGGAAAACCATTTCGATAAGCGCTTAGATCCAAGTAAGCTCGTGCCGGGCGCTAAATCTGTGGTTTCGCTACTTTATAATTACTATCCAGAAAAGGATTTGGCTGAAGAACATCCAGAGCATTTGAAACTGGCTAAATACGCTTATGGAGAGGATTATCACTTTGTGATTAAGGATCGACTGAAAACCTTCATGTCGATTTTAAAGGAAGAAATTGGTGATGTGGAAGGTCGTGTGTTTGTAGATTCGGCACCTGTAATGGAACGTCAATGGGCGGCCAAAAGTGGTTTAGGCTGGTTAGGAAAAAATACGCTGTTGATTAATAAAGGGCAGGGTAGCTACTTCTTTTTAGCCGAATTGATTATTGATTTAGAACTTGAACCTGATGGCCCAATCAAGGATTACTGCGGCACCTGTACCCGCTGTATCGATGCTTGTCCGACAGATGCCATTACACCTTATGAAGTAGACGCAAACAAATGTATTTCTTACCTGACCATTGAACTTAAGGATCAGATTCCGGATACTTTTCAGGGTAAAATGGACAACTGGGTTTTCGGTTGCGATATCTGCCAAGAGGTTTGTCCGTGGAATAGGTTCTCAAAACCTCATTCAGAACCTACCTTTCATCCTAAAAATGAGCTGTTAGAATTATTTAACAATAATTGGCAAGATTTAACGGAGGAGGTTTTTCGGTCAGTTTTTAAAGGTTCGGCAGTAAAAAGAACCAAGCTGGAAGGGTTAAAAAGGAATATAAAAATGGCAAAAAAATAGCCCATTGCTAAGGCGGCAACGGGCGGTGTGATTAAATGATTTTATCCTGCGAGTAAAAACTGTTCTTCGAGAACATTTCCGTATAAGTGCCCAAATTTTGCATAGCACCACCGTTTTAATTCTTCTAATTCTTCTCCGATGACGGAGTGAATAGCCTTTCTCAACTCTTTTTCAAATAGCTTCTTATCGAAGCTCACCTTCGCGAGGATCGTTTTGAAATATTCCAACATGTCAAGATCGTTTAATTGGTTATGAATCTATTGTGCCTTTCGCACATAATCACGAACGAAGCGATTAGGATTTAGTTACCCCAAAAATTTAAATTATCTTTAAAACCTCTTCGTTTGAGGAGAAGCGAATATAATAAATTGACATGAGAATTACCAGTTCAAAATTCATTCTTGTCGCCTGTCTCATATGCTTTGGTTTGGTGGCAAAGGCACAATCAACTTCTATTGAATTAGGGCCAGACGAAGTAGGCCTCAATCAACTTTTCACTATTAAAGTAACCGTGTTGAATGGTAAGCTGAAATCGTATACAGATTTCCCAAATATTGATGGTTTTGCTAAACGAGGAACCTCTTCTAGTAGCAGCACCAATATAATTAATGGGCAAGTGAGCTCTTCGCAAAGTATTATTCAACGCTATCTTCCTTTGGAGGAAGGTACATATCAATTGGAGGACTTTACTGTTGATGTGAATGGAGAACCGGTTTCATCAAAAGGGAAGAAAATTAAGATCATCCCCCCGGTTGAAACCAGAAGAAATACCAGCAGAACCCCATATGGCCATAATCCATTCGACAATCTGTTTGGTGAAGACAAGGATCCTGAATTTGTGAATGTAAAGGAAGATGCCTTTTTGGCCCTAACTACAGATAAAGACGAGGTTTATTTAGGAGAAGGCTTCACTGCTACTTTTGCCTTTTATGTAGCCGATGAGAATAGAGCATCATTGCAGTTTAAAGATCCTGGCCCTCAATTGTCGGAAGTACTTAAAACCTTGCGCCCTACCAATAGCTGGGAAGAGAATTTTAATATTGAGAACATTATTGGGGAGAGAGTGAATATTAGTGGGAAGGGTTATATGAAGTATAAAATCTATCGGGCAACTTATTTTCCACTCAACCTTGATCCTATAGTTTTCCCTTCTGTGCCATTTGAAATGATAAAATACCAAGTAGCCAAATCACCTTCGTTTTTTGGAAGAGATAAAAAAGAGGACTTTAAAACCTTCTACTCTAAAGAGAAGATAGTAAAAGTGAAAGCTTTGCCACCTCACCCTCTTAAAGATGCTGTTGCTGTTGGTGAATTCTTTTTAGATGAAAAGATGAGCAAGAAAACGCTGGAAACTGGTGGCAGCTTTGAATATACCTTTGGAATATATGGAGAAGGAAATATTGCTGGAATTAGTGGGCCAAAAATTCCTAATAACAAAGCAATTGAATTCTACCCTCCAGATGTGAGTCAAGACATAAATCGTAACAATAGCAAAGTAACGGGGTCGAAAAAATTCGCCTATTATGGTTTGCC
>CAXBPM010000471.1:0-3075 GCA_963977345.1 uncultured Roseivirga sp. | reverse complement strand
ATAACTTTCCATACATTTGATCCATTGCTATGAGAAAGCTTTTGATCCTTATTCAGAACCTTAGCCTTGACGTTACGGCAGGGGCTATAATTTCAAGCCTGTATGTAGCCAGACTATTTGGTGTTACACTTGAAAACTCGATGCTAATCGGTTTGGGTGTGGCCATCTGGCTCATCTATACCATAGATCATCTTTTTGATGCTAAGAAAAGTAACGAAGGTTCAACTAACCAACGACATGCTTTCCACAAGAAGTACTTCAGGCCAATTGCCTTAGTTGCATTCAATGTGTTTCTCATTGGAGTGTTTAATCTGTATTACTTGCCTTGGGTTACTACCAAGCTGGGTTTAATACTGGCGCTTTTGGTTGCGATTTACATTGGCTCCCTGCATCTACTTAAGCTCAACAGGACTTGGCATAAAGAGTTGTTGGCGGCTATAATCTACAGCTTTGGAATTTTCGTTGCGCCACTCAGTTTATTAGAACACTGGGATGTTTTTGTGTTCTATGTTTTCGTAGTGTTTTTTTTGATTGTCATTACCAACCTGCTTGTATTCCCTATGTTCGAATTTGAGAATGATAAAAATGACGATAATCAATCTATCGTGACGCTTTACAGTAAGGCTTTTGTGAGAAAATTGGCCACAGTTATTCTGGTTTTTAACCTGTTGCTTATCGTTTGCGGAATGGTTTACCTAAACCCTGTTATGACGGGTGCCCGTTGGTTAGACTCGGAGTATATATTGTTTATGATGACCCTGGTTTTGGCCATACTTTTAATCTTTCCTGGCTTTTTTCAACGTAATGACCGTTACAGACTGGTGGGAGACGGTATCTTCTTTTTTCCTTTGATCTACCTTTTACTGTGAAGAATAATTTCAATCTCATAGCCCCAGTATATGATGGCTTGGCCAAAGTGATTTTTGGGAAAAAACTGAGGAAGGTTCAAACTCAATTTTTACCCTTGATTCTTGAGGACGCCAGTGTTTTAATCATGGGTGGAGGAACGGGATGGATTATCAATGAGCTCTTTAATACAGGCTTTAAAGGAAGGCTTACTTATGTAGAAGCCTCTGAGAAAATGATTTCCCTATCGAAGAAGAACTCGGCTTTCAGTAATTCAGTGGACTTTATTCATGGCGAAGAAAGTACGCTTCCTACCGGTAGAAAGTATGATGTGATTATCACCAACTTCTTTCTAGATGTCTTTTCCGAACCGAGATTAGATCAAGTGATAACAACCCTTTCCGAAAAACTCAATAAAGGAGGGTTGTGGATCTGCTCAGATTTTTACGATACGGGTAAGGCTAGCCATCGTTTTTTACTGTGGCTTATGCTCTCTTTTTTTCGAATCACTACACAACTAGAATCCAAGAGGCTTATCGATTTTCACCCTAAACTTGAAAAGAAAGGCTATTCACGAAAACAGCATTTTCAATTGATGAATGGCCTTATTTTCTCTTCTGCTTATACTAACTAGCGAACAATAATTTTAAAGGTTTGTCGCTCTAGAGTGGATTTATCTGTGATTACCACCATATGGAGCCCTTTACTTAAGCCTGAGGTTTCTAGTTTTAAGTTTCCGCTTTCTGGCTGAAGTAATACCGATTGGCTGTTAATTAGAACACCAGCGCCTGAGATCATTTGTATAAGTATTGCATTCTCTACCTCTACACTATACTCTAAAGTGATCAACTCACCTTGGCTTACTGGATTAGGGAATACATTGAACCTCTGAGGAGCGCTCTTCTTTTCAACAAATACTCTTTTGATTTCCGAAACGGTAGACGTTCCATTGAAGTCAGTTTGTCTTAGACGATAGAGGTTATTGCCAGATTTAGGTGCTTTGTCAATAAAGAAATAATTATTAACGTCTTCACTAGTACCTGCCCCAACCAGTGTGTGAATGCTTTCAAAGTTTTCTGCATTTGAGCCTTTTTCGATGGTAAAATAGGCATTGTTAAATTCGGCTGCGGTACTCCAGTCTAATCGAACATAGTCCTCATTTGTTTTTTGAGCATTGAAGGACATTAGAGTAATAGGTAGTGAGGCGGCTTGTAAAGAGCCTAAAGTAAAATACTGTGTGTCATTTAAGTTGACAGCAAAGGTTACCGTTTTGTTGGTTGCATCGATTGATGTTGGGGCTACCAGCGTCACACCTGAGGTAAAGTCTCCATCGCTATCAAGCATTAGCCTTACTTGGTTTAAGTTGTTTGTGCCTACGCCAGTTGGGCCAGTTATATCTGCTAAGTCGAAGGTTAAGTTTACCGTACCCACAGTGCCAGTTTCCTGAACGTACCATTCTCTAAACAGACGGCCACTCACTTGGGAAGAATTGTATTCTGTATTACCTTCTGCTCTAGTACCTGTTTTGGCTACATTATCATTTCCCCAAATTAAGAATGAGTCATCGGCAGTGAAAGCACCGGCCATTTCCATGGTTACCATGGCATCATCATTTTCACTTTTTGATTTCCATTGTTGGAAACAGGAGTCATCATCACGGCCTATACCAGCAATGTCATTGTTGTAAACTGGCTGCTCCGACCAGTCCCAAGTGATGGTACCAGCAGATGATAGATAATCTTCAGAAGCTGTACCTCCTGCATTTCTTGTGATGCCATATTTAACAGCCAAATACGATTCAACGAATTGCCTTTCGCTGGCTGTCAGGTCATCTGAGAAGACCAATACCTCCGCAATTCGACCACTAAACTGTGAGGCCACATTTGCATCGTCATGGTTTCCAATTCCGAATGAGCCTGGGCCAGTTAAGGAAGTATTGGTAGAGACTGAAGAGCCCACATTGAGCGAATTGATATAAAGTTGAATAGATCCCGCATTAGTAGACCTAACCCTTGTGGCAGTAGCAATAAATGGCTCAAAGTTATTGTACACTGGGCCAGCAGTGCTTCGAACATTAAGGGTTGAGTTACCAGACGCATTTACATGAACCCTTCCCCCTGAGATACCCAAGCCATAATCTGCAGTTCCTCCAGAATCTCCTCCGCCAATAATGGCAGGAGCATCTTCAAAATTGGTGGTTGAACCACCCGTTTGACCTGTTTCAAAAAC
>CAXBPM010000470.1:0-3081 GCA_963977345.1 uncultured Roseivirga sp. | reverse complement strand
GTGCCATTTCGGTTGATGACCATGATGTTCTCTATGTCCTTAAGAGAACTCACCAAGCCTTCGCCACGGATAAAAAAGGCTTCATTGCCCTTTTCAATGTAGCTACCACCGGCTACGCTGTTGTTCTTTTCTAAAGCATCAAAAACCTCTGAGAGCGACAGGTTCAATGCACGTAATTGCTCTGGGTTGATGGCGACTTCGTATTGTTTGAGGTAGCCGCCCCAAGTGTTTACTTCCACCACACCAGGTATTCCAGATAATTGTCGTTTTACTATCCAATCCTGAATAGTTCTTAAATCGGTGATGGAGTACTGGTTTTTATATTCAGGTTCTACATCTATTATATATTGGTATATCTCCCCCAAGCCCGTAGAAACTGGGCCCATAAAAGGTTTACCGAATTCGGCAGGAATTTTTTCTTCGGCACTTTTAATTTTTTCTGCAATGAGCTGGCGAGGTAAGTAAGTGCCCATTTTATCTTCGAACACCACCGTTACCACTGAAAGCCCAAACTTGGATATGGAGCGAATTTCCATCACTCCAGGCAGATTGGCCATTTCCAACTCCACAGGGTAGGTCAGGAATTTTTCTACATCTTGGGTAGCCAAGTTACGAGAGGTAGTAATTACTTGGACTTGATTGTTGGTGATATCAGGTACCGCCCCAATGGGGATATTGGTGAGCGAAAAAATACCAAAACCCACCATGACAGCCGTGAAAATCATCACAATGAGTTTGTTTCGAATGCTGTATTGAATAATCTGTTCTAACATTACTTGTGGTCTAAAATTGACTTCTCAAATCTATAATGTACTCCCTTAAGCTTCTCATAAGAAAGGCTTAAGGTTTCCTTAAAAATGCAATGGTAAAAGTGGTGCCTTTATTTATTTCACTCTCTACAGAAAGTTGGGCGCCTATGGCATCTACTGCTTTCTTAGCAATAGAAAGTCCTAAGCCAGCCCCCGTAATTTGTTTATGCGCTAGGGCTTCGGACCTAAAAAACGGATTAAACAATGAGCTGAGGTCAGCCTGCTTAATCCCTATACCTTTGTCTCGAATTTGGCAAAGCGTGTAATTATCGTCTTCAAAAATTTCTACCTCAATGGTTTTACCCTCATGTGAGTATTTGATGGCATTAATGATAATATTCTCAAGCACTAAGCTGGCGTAATATTGAGGTACAAGGGCTTCTGTTTTGGCCTTTACTTCGAAATTTACTTTTAAGTTTTTCTGGGTGATGGCATTGCCATTTCTAGAGAGCACTTCATCTACTAAACTCACCAAGGAAATAAGGTGATTGTCTTCAATTTCACTTTTAGAATCAAACCTGGCCAGCAATAAAAGTTGCTCAACAATATTGCTCATTCGGTCTATTTCACTTAATCCGTATTGTACTTTCTCTTCGTATTCTGGTTGGGTACGAGGTTTTCTGATCAGCACTTCCAAAGTGCCCCTCAGGGTTGAAAGTGGTGTGCGGAGTTCATGCGAAGCATCAGAAGTAAACTGCCTTTCACGCTGAATGGCATTTTCTATGCGTTGCAAAAGTTCGTTGATGGCCGAAGAGAGCTCAAATATTTCATCCTTGTTAGGCGGTAGCGGAACCCGTTCGTTCAGGTTGTTTTTTGTAATGGTATTCGTGGTATCTATAATGGCCTGAAGAGGAGTGATACTTCGGCCTGCCAAAGAGCTTGAAATTAAATAAAGGCCAAAAAGTACAATGGGGAAGGAAATCAACAAGGTGTTCTGAAGGTTCTTAATCACCATATTGGAAGTTTCCATGGAAATGGCGGTAAGGATATAACCTTGCTTTCTTCCATTTTTCTCGATTGGAATTTGCGCCTGCCGAATGGCCCTATCGACAAGCAATGTGCTCATGTGATCGTTACTTTTTACAGCGTCAAGAAAGGTAAGTTGCTGCTCTTTAAGGTTAGGCGACTTATCCATTAACTGCCCCTGATTATTGATCAGCTGAATAAATACAGGGTTTACCTGAACCTCACGATGTTCTCTTTCGGCCCATTCGGCTTTGTTCATGAAATGAATGCTATCATTTTCAATGATGATTTCCTTTGAATGTTTTTGAGCTTGATAGGAAAGCTCTTTGTCTAGGTTGCTAAAGACGGTTTTCTTTACACTTAGAAAAACAGTAAGAAATGCCAATGCGGTGATAATGGCTGTGGCCACAGTGTAGTAGAGGGCAATTCTATTTTTGAAATTCAGTTTCATAATTCCTTAGCGATATAGCCTATTCCCCTTACTGTTTGAATGTAATTTTCAGCTTCACTTAATTTCAGTTTGTTGCGAAGTGCATTAATGTACACATCGATTACACCAGTGTTGTATTCAAAATGGATGTCCCAAACCGATTCAATAATTCTCGTTCTGCGGCAAACCTTATTCTTATTGCGAATCAAATATTCTAGTAATGCGAATTCCTTTTTAGTCAGAAATATCTCTTCGTTTCCTTTATGCACTTGATGTGCATTCACATCTAAAATAATATTGCCGATGCTCAATTTTTCAGGCTCACTGGTTGTAGCGCGCAACTGAACCCTGATTCTTTCTAAAAGTTCTTCAAAATGGAAAGGCTTTTTGATGTAGTCGTTGGCGCCAGATTGTAAGCCGAAAATGGTTTCTTGAACAGTGTCTTTGGCGGTTAGAAAAATGATAGGAGTAGAGCTGTTTTCTTTTCTGAATTGGCGGCAAATTTCTATGCCGCTGAGCCCTGGGAGCATCCAATCGAGCAAAAGCAAATCATAATCATTACTCAAAGCCAAAATAAGTCCTTGGTTGCCATCTTCTGCTGTGTCTACCACAAAGGATTCTTCTTCCAAACCTTGCTTTACAAAGTTGGAAATCCCGATCTCATCCTCAACAATCAGAATTCTCATGCTCTAATTTATGCTTTGTTAAATTAGAGTGCACGCTGAACTTCCTTAAAGTTTCCTTAAGAATAGGTTTGGATATCATAAAGCCTAGTTAATATTCAGGCAATTTGAGTTTTCTATATTTGTACTTACTTCATGAAAACAAATCCGTAAAATGAATAAGTCAATCCTCATTTGTGTTCTGCTATTTTTT
>CAXBPM010000469.1:0-3090 GCA_963977345.1 uncultured Roseivirga sp. | reverse complement strand
CGTTTAAAGCGGCTCGAATTAATCCTGCTCAAAGTTTGAGAAGCGACTAAAACAGAAAGCCTTAATAAAAGCCCTCCAGCGTTGATGTTTCAAATTTGGAGGGCTTTTTATTTGCCCTCTGTGTCCCGTCCTGAATAAGCGTTACACAAAAAGTAATGTTATGAAAGAAGAGAATTGACCATTCGCTGGAGCGTAACGACTTATACCCTACGACACTCTTTTGTGACCCACTTGCTGGACAAGGGACATATTTATGGAGTATTCTCACTGCTTGGGCATAACAGTCTTAGCGCTACGGAAATCTACACTCATGTGGCCAACACCACTATGATGTCCATAAAAAATCCACTAGATTAGTTCCTAATAATATATCAACCACACGGTGTGTGATAGCCGGGTGTTGGCGGTAATGTAAAAAACCGTACCTAACCAAAAACAAGAAAACTAACCTGAATGGATATTTCAAAACCATTAAATCTTGTACTAACGACAATCTTATTTCTGATTTTCAGTAATACCTCATTTTGTCAAAAATTAGAACCAAAAGAAAGAGTAACAGAACCTGACCACACCATCACTTCTACCATAATGGGGAAGGAATATCAATTACATATTTCGTTTCCAGCAAATTATTCGACTAAAGACACCATTACTTATCCAGTTTTATATGTTTTGGATGGAGGTGATAGTTTTCAAGCATTTCAATCGGCTCAAAAATATTTGAGTATAGATGATAGGATCGAAGATGTCATTATTGTAGGGATTAATGGAAAAGGCAGAACCTATGACTACTCGCCATCAGTTGACACAATCAGCGAAAGAGAAATAGAAGAAGCATTTGGTCTTCCGAAAGGAACTATCAAGTCGGGTGGTGCCAATAGATTTTTAAACGTTATCAAGACAGAGATTGCTCCATTTGTAGAGAAGCATTATAAAACGAATGGCGACAAAGGAATTACAGGACATTCATTAGGTGGCTTGTTTACTGCCTATTGTTTAATTAATTCTGATGGTTATTTCAACCGTTTCGGAATAAACAGCCCTTCTCTGTATTGGAATAAGGAAGAATTATTAAATCAGGCCATTTCTGAAATTGAAAATAGGTATTACAATAAAATTCAGTGGGATATACCACCTACAAAAGTATTTATTTCGGTTGGCGGATTAGAGGGGTCCAGTATGGTGCCAACAATGGTCAAGCTGAGTACTTACCTTGAAGAACTGGATTCTGACAGCATAGATTTGGAGTGGAAGATTTTTGAAAATGAGTCACATGTTTCTGTTATACCTGCGAATTTGAGTCGAACCATATCTGTTTTATATAGTAAAAATTATTAAAAACGTGAAGACAACATTACTACCCACAATGACTATAAGTAATTGCTCATTCTCACCAACTCTGAAAATTACGGTGTAATTTTCAACTTGACGTGTACTTGCAAAATTGAGGGTTGACCCCGTAAAAAGCTTGAGAAGCGACTAAAATAGAAAGCCTTAATAAAAGCCCACCAGAGTTGATCTTTCAAATTCGGAGGGCTTTTGATTTTTCCTCACGAAAATTCATTACCTCTCTTAGAGAGGTTTCCTAGCAGTTAACGCATCTCAAGGTTATGCAGCATAAATGATACTACGAACACTCCTCCTTGGAGAAGGAGGTTGCCTGCCGGTCGCAGACTGGGGAGGATTGGTATATTAGTATCAATAAAATTGTATTTCCAATCCCCCTAACCCCCTTTTCCAAAAAGGGGGAATGGCCCTATTGCGCTTTTAATCACCAATGAATGAGATTTCACCCGTTTCATAAAGATCATTAAGTAAATGCCTTTACCCACTAAATCACTCTCTCCTAGGGATGGAAATCAAAGCTTATAATCTTACTTTTGCGGGCTAAGTAATGAACATGTCGAAAGAAGAGTCCTCCAAATTAAGTCCAGAACAGATTCGCCAGTGTATTGCGGTATTGGAGACTTTGAATAGCAACACCAACCAAATCTTCGAGATCCCCAAAGAAGAACGACTGGCTTTGATTATAGCGGCAGGTACTTTTTCTCGTCCGAGCAAAGAAGAACTTTTAAGCCGTAAAAGGGGCGCAAAAAAAGTAATCAAGAAGAAAATAGCAGCGAAGGACAAGGACGCGAGAAACGCCACGGGAATTAGAAGTGCGCGGGAAGCCTCCATTTTCATTGCTCCCACCATGATTGACCTTACGGGCAAAGAGCATGAAAAGGAAGTCGAACTGGAATCGCCACGAGAATGCTACGTGTGCAAAACCACTTTCAATAGACTTCACCATTTCTATGACACCATGTGCAAGGAATGTGGTGACTTCAATTATGCCAAACGCTTTCAAACCGCAGACCTCACCGGCCAAGTGGCCCTAGTCACAGGCTCTAGGTTGAAAATCGGCTACCACATTACTTTAATGATGCTGAGGGCAGGTGCTACCGTAATCGCCACTACCCGCTTTCCTATCGATTCGGCTTTGCGTTTTTCTAAAGAAGCCGACTTCAAAGAATGGGGCCATCGCTTAAACATCCATGGCTTAGATTTAAGGCATATTCCCAGCGTAGAAATCTTCTGCAATTTCATAGAACAGCAATACGACAGGCTCGATATTTTGATCAACAATGCGGCACAAACCGTAAGGCGACCTTCAGGTTTCTACTCACATTTAATGCCCAACGAAAGGCTCAAGTTTGAAGAATTAACACCTTTCGCCCAAGATCTTTTGGCTGATCACAACGACTGCATACAAGAATTAAGAACTTTAAGTGCTGGCTTTGCCGAAGGCGAGAACAAGAATTTACCCGTGAGCTGGCATGGAAAGCAATTGGGTATAGGACTAAGTGCTTCGGCTCAACTCTCTCAAATCCCATACAGCATCGATAATTCGCTCACTGCCAAGGAAGTCTTCCCCGAAGGGAAACTAGATGCGGATTTACAGCAGGTGGATTTAAGAAAAACCAACAGTTGGCGATTGAAGCTTGGTGAAGTACACACCAACGAAATGTTGGAAGTGCAATTGGTGAATTCCGTTGCTCCTTTTGTATTGTGCAACCGTTTGGTGAACCTGATGAAAAAGGAAAACAC
>CAXBPM010000468.1:0-3094 GCA_963977345.1 uncultured Roseivirga sp. | reverse complement strand
ATAGCTGTCGGTGGTGACGGCCTCTACTAGCCAAAGGGGCTTTTCGTTGGTTTTGAGTTTGATTCTCCCAGTGATTTCAGCAGTCAGCTCAATCGGTTCCAAAAGCATTTCATTCTCATAATCGCCATAAAATCCTTCAGAAGTAAAAAAGGTGTTTTGCGCTATAGGGTGAATACCGAAATGATGGCTGACCATCACCCACTTTTCGAAATGTCCGCTCGAAACGTAGGTCCACTTTTGGTGAATGGCAAAAACGATACTGTCGATTTGCTTTGAGAATTCTCTTACGGTATCGAGCACTGTGGATTGATAAATATCGGCCATCACATTCACCGCTGGGTATTTATGATCAAGCAAAAAGATGTAAGCACAGGCCAGCAAATCATCGTCCTCAAAGCCCAAAAGCTGTACTGGAGATTGTTCGGCAAGCCTTGGCTTGAGTGTCTGTAGGTTGGCGATATTGGCCACCACCACATCAATTTTAATTCCCCATTTTAGCACTTCGTTGAGTGCCTTTTCGGTAACAATAACGGTTGGACTCCATTCTAAAAGCTGGTCTACATCTTCAATCGTTAAGGCTTGCGGATCGTCAATGAGTAAAGCAGGCTCTTGTTCGTCTCTAACAATATGGTGTGATGACATGCGGTGAATTTCCTTGGTTAAATACGGTTTTCAAAATTGCAGCATTTTTAAGGAATCAAAAACGATTGGTCAGAGAATTTTGATAATGAAGTGTAGCGCTAACTATAGACCCTTCCTTCGTCAGGATACAAAACTATAAAACAGGCTTTCTCTGAAATGCAATCCTTTGAGCCCTACATAGGTAATCTTAAAATAAAAAACCCTCAGCAAACTAATGCCGAAGGCTCTTCGAAATACTAAAAAAACTATCTTTAAAACTTCAAGCCTAAGGATAACAAGAAGTTAGTACCTGCTTGAGGATAAAGGTAATTCTCCCTTACCTCGTAATTAGCACCACCAAAATAGCCAAAGGTGTATCCATTCGATTCGTATTCAACATTGAAGATATTGTTCACCAATAAATTCAGCGTAAGCTCTTTTACGAAACTCGGCTTAATGCTGTAATTCACTCTAAAATCATTGATGAAGAAAGCATCGATTTGACGATTTTCATTCGAAGTGTTGTCCAAATACTGGTCTCCAACATATTTAGAAAGCAGACTCAATGACAAGCCTGAAGTAGGCTTATAACTCAACTGACCACCTGCAATTATACTTGGAGAGTATGAAATGTCGGCATCGGCATAGTTATTTCTTACTTCGTTGTATTCGTCAAAGGCAGCACCGTAATCATAAAGCACTTCTTCAAAATTCTTGATCTTATTTTCGCTTAAAGTAAGGTTGGCGTTTAACTCCAAACCTCTTGTCAACTCAACTCCTGCCTGAAGCTCAATTCCCATTCTGTAACTGTCGGCCACATTCGTTCTAATGCTCGATCCTACATCGTTCACCTCGCCTGTCAACACCAACTGATCTTTGTAGTCCATCAAATAGTAATTCGCTTCAAAAGCAAAGCTTGACTTATTCACTCTATAGCCCACTTCAAGGTTGTTCAATTGTTCCGATTTAGGGTCAGCTCCAGTCGGTGCATCAATAATGTCTGAACGGTTCGGCTCTTTGTTCGCACGCGCAAAAGAAATGTAGGCGTTTGCATTAGCGTTTAGTTGGTAAGTCAAACCCAATTTTGGGTTGAAGAACGAATAATGGTTGTCGAAATCGAAAGCCTTTAAGTCGTTATCGTTGCCTCTGCTCGCATAGTTTACTGTTCTCACCTGTAAGTCGCCATAAAGGTTAATCTTGCCATTGGCTTGATAGTTTACCTTCACAAAATTGTTGAAATCTGTTTTTTCTGAAGTGCTTTCGTAATACCTGTCTCCAATGCGGCTGTTGCTTGCATATTCGGCCCAAATAATTTCACCAAAGTGATCGCCTTTATACTCATTGTAGGCGCCACCAAAATTAGCCTGTAGGTTTTCGGTTTCGTAGTTCAAGCCATAAGTCACTCCGTAAAAGTCATTGTCCAACCAGCGTCTTCTGATCAAATCAGTCGATTCGATGGTGGTTGCGCCTACAGTTACATTGTTCAAACCATAGTCTGCGAAATCTTCATCTGCTTTATATTCCTCAAAGAAACCAGCACCCTTGGTGTAGTGTAATGAAGTGTTAAAGCTCAATGGCTCGTTGATCTGATGGGAGAAATGGGCTTGATAATGCGCTTGCTTGTAATCGTCTACTTGATTTTGATAATCGTAGAAATTATAAGTTCTGCCAGCATTTCGAAGGTTAGCGGCCTGCTCGGCTGACAAACCATTGTTGGCAATTACCGCATCAATTCCTGCGGCATCGTTCTTGATTTTTGCTTCTGGTGTTCCGTACCAACTTTGATAGGTGCGCTCTTTACCCGCAAAGGTGATCAATTTCAGAATTGACTTTTTGCCATAATAACCGCCAGACAAGTAGTAAGAACTCAGGTCCGAAGACGCCCTGTCGATATAACCGTCAGATGAAATATTGGACAACCTACCTTCGAAAGCAAAGTTGTTTTCCAACAAACCAGTCTTGAACACTCCATTGTACTTTTGGGTGTTGAAAGAGCCCACTGAAGTGTTGATGCTCGCTTCCGCATCTTGGCTCAAATTGTTGGTGGCAATGTTAATAGAACCCCCAAAAGCACCTGCGCCATTGGTGGATGTTCCAACGCCACGCTGCACTTGCACATTATCTGTGGAAGTGGCCAAATCAGGCATGTTCACCCAAAAAGTGCCTTGCGATTCTGAATCATTTACCGGAATACCGTTGATAGTCACGTTAATTCTGGCGCCATCGCTACCACGAATTCGAATGCCTGTGTAACCTACGCCTCCACCTGCATCAGAAGTGACCACTACAGAAGGCGTCCAGTTCAGTAAAAAAGGCAAGTCTTGCCCTAAATTCTGCTGCTCGATTTCTTCCTTCGATACTTCAGAAAAGGTAGTGGGTGTCTTTTCGCTTGCGCGAGTTCCTGTCACCACTACCGACTCTAACTTGGTTAAATCCGATTTCAGCTTGAGGTCAAGAGTCATGCTACCAACGA
>CAXBPM010000467.1:0-3099 GCA_963977345.1 uncultured Roseivirga sp. | reverse complement strand
GCCATAGCTACCGCCATAGAATCATTCAAAGCATTGTATTGCTCGGTAACATACACTTCGGCACCAGCAACTTTTGCGGTCTCGATAGCAGCTGTAGCAGCATCAATTTCAGTTTGTGGTACATCTGCACAAGAAGTCATGCCTACCATACCAATGATTAATGCACCGATTAATTTGTTCGTAATTTTCATAATTGTTTATTCTCTCCTTTTAATTGTTGATTGTCGCCCGAAGGCATACATGGTTTTAGTTTTGATCATGAGACGCAACATTTTTAAAAAGTAACATGGCCAATGAAAATATATTTTTCGACCTTTCAAAAAGGCCAAAATCAACTCAAATTCTAATGAGAGGGTAATGATTCGAAGTAGCTAGGAAGCGATGCAAAACAAGCAAGGCTACCGATCTCGCTTCGGTAGCCTTGCTTCATCATTTAATATGTATCTGTAACGCTAGTTTTCAGCAACAGGTACTTCCGCCAAAACTGGTTCTGGTTCTACGGCTGCTTCCTGCTTGGCAAACACCATTTTATTTATAAAGTAGACGAGTATAATTGTGATAAGGATCGTGCCTGTAACCACCATCCCTAAAACCGGGTAATGTAAAAGCTTCCCATCTTCGCCCTGTACTACAATTACTCCAGCCAAGGCCGCGGCAAAGCCCCCAGAAATCTGCATCACAGAAGAGTTGATTCCCATAAAGGCCCCTCGGTCTTTCGGCTCTGGAATGGCAGTCAGCAAAGCTTGGGAAGAAATCATTCTTAGCGTTATGCCCAAGAACAAAACAACGTTGATCGCGATTACCATCCATAGCGGTGTAACCTCAAGGTTGGTATATAGTAGAATAAGCCCAGCAGCCAACAAAGAACCAATGGTGAACATTCTAAACTTACCATACTTGTCGCTCAATTTACCCGACAATGGACCAGAAATCATAGTGAAAATACCCGTCACTAAATACACCATAGGAAGCAAATCAATAGAAATACCGAGGTTATTCACCGCGAAAGCAGCACCAAACGGCATTAGCATAAAGCCACCTGTGGCCAATAACGTTGTGGCAGAAAAACCTCTTAAATAGCGTTTATTACTCAGTGTTCTGGCCATGTGTACAAAAGCATTTTGCTTAGTTTGCAACTTCAGGTGGTCATTCACAGGCTTCATGTAAATCACAATAACAATGGCCATCACCAAGCTCAGGCCTGCAATCAATAGGAATGGAGAATGCCAACCCAAATGGTTCGCTAAGTATAAACCTATAGGGATTCCCAAAATTTGGCTGGCCGCAAAAGCCATCTGAACAAAGCCCATTACCCTGCCTCGCTTTTCCAACACAAAGAGATCTGTTATGATGGCATAAACAATAGACCCAATGACCCCACCAAAAATCCCAGTCACAATTCTTGCTATGAGTAAGAAATGATAGTTGGGTGCCAATCCGCAGAAGAGTGTACCCAAAATAAACCCAGAATAGAAAAAGACAAGCAGCTTCTTCCGATCAAAACGATCGGCAAAACCAGCAGCCAACAAACCTGCGGCTCCGGCACTAAAAGCATAAGCCGAAACCACCATCCCAAATTGTTGGGTCGTAATAGAAAGTTCGTCCAATAAAATGGCGCTTAATGGCGATAACACCATAAAGTCGAGGATTACCGTAAACTGCGAAAAGGCCAGAATGGCAATGATCAGTTTTTGGTAAGAAGTAAATGTTTGAGTTTTCAAAAGTTGAAATAATTTGACGTTGTTGTTTATTGATTTGTTGGTTTTAGACCTTTGAGCACGATTGAAAGCGCCAAATGGATACTCTGATCATCGAGTACGTATGGGCTTCCGGTGATCCCTTTTTTATTAATATGAAATTTGACCAGCTGATATAATGGAGCGAACGAAATGGCCCAAAAAACCTCGATAGGAAGCGGTACTAGTTCTTTGTTGTCTATAGCTTTATGAGCAAACTGCGACATCAGGTTTGAAAAATTCGACTTGATCTGAAGGCCAATTTCGTGTTGATATGGAGAGTGTTTTAACTGCTCCATAAAGTTCATCTGATCAGGGTTCTCTAAGAAATAATGTGCCCTATTCATCCATTGAACTCGCATACCTTCTTCGAATGACATGCCTGGATCAAAGCCCTTTAGCGTGGCATCAAGCATTTTTAGTTCCTCTTCCAAGCCTGCCTGAATAATCAGGTCATCTCTGTCTTTAAAATAGATATAGATAGTGGCAGGTGAAACCCCTGCTGCCTTGGCCAGCTTGTGCATGCTCAAGCCATCAAAGCCGTACTTCACGATCATCTCAATGGCTTTTTCCTTGATTGCCCTTTCTTTGTCCGCGTCCCTTGGTCTCATTTCAATCGAATAATTAAGCCACAAACTTAAATGAACGAACGTTCACTTACTAATTAATTGCAACATTTCTAATGCAATCTGAGCAATTCTGTTTCCTAAAACAGCTGATGAAAGTTCATTTATAAACAATAATATCCTATCTTCTATTCTAGAAAATCAATTGATATGATACTCAAGATAGGAAGCCAAGGACAATCCGTGACCGACTGGCAAAATTTTCTCAACCAAAACAAGTATAAATGTGGTACAGCAGACGGCATTTTCGGCAACAGAACGGCTACCGCCACTAAGGTATTTCAAACCGATCAACAACTAACGGCCGATGGCATTGTTGGTAACAATTGTATAGCAGCCGCCCAAAAATTAGGTTTTCAGTTTACTAAAACCTCTTTTCCTCCTGCTGGCAATATCAATACAGTGGTGGACGTGTCTCATTTTCAGACCAACATTGATTTCCCCTCGGTAAAACAAGCAGGTATTTTGGCCATGATTCATAAAGCCACACAAGGCACAACTTACGGTGACCCCAGTTACGCTAGTAATCGAATTGCAGCCAACAAGGTGGGTTTGCTCTGGGGAGCATACCACTTTGGCACCGCACAAGATGTCCCTACCCAAGTGAACCACTTTTTACATGCGGCTGCAGCAGACACGAATACTTTGTTAGTATTAGATTGGGAAGAAAACACTATTGCCTCGCAAGGCACCATGTCTCTGGATCAGGCAAAGCAGTTTGTTCAGATGGTACAGGC
>CAXBPM010000466.1:0-3102 GCA_963977345.1 uncultured Roseivirga sp. | reverse complement strand
ATCGGCTTTGCATGATTATGGAAACAGAAGATCATTTCTCATTTGATGAAAAAGGAAAGGTGGACCAGGCCAACCCCAAAGTGCAAGAATGGGAAGCGTTGATGTGGAAATATCAGCAAGCCTTACCCTTCGCAAAGCCAGGCGAAAAATGGATGTTGATGGAGAGGGTTTTTGAGTTTTAGGTTCGGTTGGTGGATTAAAAGTAGGCGATTTTGAAGCACTAAACTTTCCGTTAAGCACGAACTATGATAAGAGCCAAAAGCCTGGAATTCACTACTATTTCGCCTCTTTTTTATATACATTGATGTGCGCTGGCTTTTTCACTTGTTTAAACTATAGAAGAAGTCTTTAGTTTTTTCATCATCAATAAGCATTTCTAAAAACTCCTTTGTATCATCTCTAATCTCAGGTTTATTTAAAAGGATGTTTGCCAAACTTCTAATTCTGTTGAGTTGGTTTTTATAAGTTATTCTTTGTTTTAGCTCTTTGTCAGTTTTAATTGCTTTTACAAATGACTCAGCCGAATTATTATCGAAATCTTCAAACATTTCTGAAATTCTTGGTGCTGCGGAATTTGAATAAAACTCAGTTCTTGAGTAGTAATGACTACCACCTTTGTAACCAACATACGTTTTAGTTAAAGCACAAACATATCTGTCAATTATGTCATCTGGGATATTTGAACCTAATCTTTGTAACTTTTTAACTGCAATGCCCTCTTCTGACCATTTGTCCAAACTGTTTTCAAGATCAGTTACGATAGGCTCATAAATTATTCTTCTACTGGCTAAAGAAACGTATCTAAAAGCATCTAAAAGGGAAAATATCTCACTTGCTTTTTCTATAATTGTCGAATTTCCTTCAACCATTAATTTATCAAATCGCTTGCCAATTTCTTGTCTTATTTCTTTTGAGATGACTTTCCATAAAATTGGATAACTGAACTCTATATTACTTTTTAGTCTAGTTGATGCACTATCTCCTATATACAATGAGAAAAGTCTGTTTGCTGTTTCTTTTTTATAAATATCAGGCAAATCCGAAAATGCTTGCTCTACAGCAATATCACTTTTACTAAAATCATCACTATCCATAGTCAAGATGTATTCATTTACATCAATAATTGGAATTGGATAAGGTTGTGATAAAACGTAACGATTGCAATCAGAAATCATATCGAATACCTTAAATAAGGTTGGGTCTGAACTGTCAGGATGTCCATCAAAAATATTCCTTGTCTCTCTTGCTTGATGAAGTAGCTTTTTAGCCTCCCAACCAATTGCTCCGATTTGATATGCTCCATCGATTAATTCAAAATCCGTTAAGTAATTTTGAAAATCTTCGTATGTCTTTATTGTTTTTTTTGGTGATACTTCTTTATTAAATAGATCTATACTTCTATGAATTACCTTTCTTCGTAAGTCGTCTACAACAGCGTTCCAATAACTACCTATTGTGCTTCTAAGTCCACCTGCCGCAAGTACTTTTCGAGCTTCTTGAATATACTTATTGTCTGCAAACTCATCTCTTACATTAGTCAGTTCCTTTTGTAAATAATCAATTTTTTCTAATGGAATTAAAACTTCCATATTCGTTTTTGAAAGTAAATTTTCTGCCATATTCGTTTTTTTATCTCTACGTAGTGTCCCTCAGGGCATTGCATAGAGGTGTTGCTGTGCTCAGTTTTTATTCTTAAAATAAAGATTTAGTATGCTTCGAATCGCGCTGTTTTTATCCGTTGACTTCATGGTCTCAAGCTTTTCCTGTAAGGACTTAGTTGCTTTGGTGCTAGATAGGATAATCTGAAGTGCTTCATATCTCAAAAATGAGTTACTATCATCAATAGCATTTACTAGAAATTCCTTGACTGGTTCATTCTCAAATGGTTCTATTTGATTTCTGTAAGTGATAGTGTCTAAAGCCATGGCGGCTGCAATTCGGTGTCCAGTATCTTTGGAGCCCATAAGCGAGTTAAGATCATCAACTGTCAAACCAATGCTATACTCTTTAATTCTACTTTCGATTATTTTTCGCTGGTCAAAACTTGAGTGAGTATATTCTTCTCCTAACTTCTTTATCCCTTCGATTTGAGTTAGAACAGTATTTGAAATAAGCTGTCTTACTTCATCTGTTTGTTCTCCACCTGATTCTTTCGCTTTCTTTTTGACCTGTTCAACTTGTCTCAACGTAGCGGTCAACAAACCAGGGATTTCTATTTTTTCACTGTCTTCGGTGATTCTGTTAACAAGTCTTCTTAGTTGTTCTCTGAAGACTAAAAGAACAACAGTTAAGAAAACAGGCCAAATAAGAGTTGCAACATAATCGTGAAGAATATTCCAGTCTATTTCACACATTTCTTGTTTTTTAAATTGACCACAACATTGTATACCACTCACTTTTATGAGCGTTATATTTCTAATAGTTTACAAAAAGTGAGCGTTAACACGCCAAATAGGCTACGCTATAAACACTTTTTTACAATTTCCAGAAAAGCACTAGGGGTGAAAGTAAGAGGTATGTTTTTCCATACTCAAGAAAGACATTTAGAAGAATATTTACAAGGGTTAATCCACATCTCCTATTCTTGTATACCCGAGTAGATTTCCCCGTGGAAAAGATGGGCATCCTACAAGATTGGAACCCCCACCAAGAGAGTAAATATCCCAACTCATTTCCGTAAATTGACCCTTTCAGTAAGCGCTGTCCATGGTGAAAAATGGATGTTGATGGAAAATATTTTTGAGTTTAATTCTTCCGATTTATGAGTTGGCCCTATAATAGAAACTACCCATCTATGGATGACCTTCGGAGTAAGGCCAAAAAGAAGATGCCCAAATTTGCCTTCGAGTATTTGGATGGGGGTTGCAATGAGGACGTCAATTTACACCGCAATACCTCTGAAATTCGAGAACTCAGTTTGGTCCCGAAATACTTAGCGCCATACAAAAACAGCAGTCTAAAAACCGAGCTTTTTGGTCATGAATATGATGCTCCTTTTGGCATTGCACCCGTGGGCTTGCAAGGTTTGATGTGGCCCAATGCGCCAGAAATTTTAGCCAAAGCGGCCTTCGAACACAATATTCCTTTTATCCTCAGTACCGT
>CAXBPM010000465.1:0-3149 GCA_963977345.1 uncultured Roseivirga sp. | reverse complement strand
CCGTTCGTTTCAATTTCTGTTGTTAGTGCTTCTGTTGGTCGTTCTACATGGCAAAAAATACATTCCTTAGATGTCAATTTCTCTGTTTCAAAAGATTTGGTGTCTAAATAGGCTTGTCCATATCGAAATACTTTTTCAGCGTCTTGTAGAGTACTGTCAACAAGGATATCAAAGTGCATAATGATACCATCAGACCGTTTTACATAGGTGTCCCAAACTGCAATTTTCATTTGTATATTTTTTTTGAGTTAAGTGAAGTTAGGAGTGCTTTAAAATAAGGACTCCTAACCTTGTTGATTAAATTTTAGCCTTTGACATCGGCCATAGAAGCTCCAAAGTTGAGATGAAGCACGTTACCATTTGGAGTAAGTAACGCTGGAACGGATTTGACTCCGGCTTTCTCGGCTTCGTCAATTCTGTTTTTGGCTTCACCTAAATGAACGATCTCTACTTTGGATTCACCGATAAGGCCAATGATGTCTTGCTCTGCGCTAATGCATACAGGACAGCCAGCATGATAGAAAATTGATTTTGACATGGTTTGATAAATTTTTGTGGAGGACAATATTGTCGCTTCAAATATAGTAAGGAATCCTAACTATATAAATTATTAACAATGTTTATTACTCCTCAATACATTGTGAGCAGGCTTAATTTTTTAACTAATGGTTTAGAGCTTGCTTTTGAACACGGAAATCTTCTCTTCTAATTCAGTTTTCAATGCCTCGTTTGTGATCTTCCCCTCAGAAAAATTTTGATCGAAAGAGGGGAGTGAAAAGGTTTCGATAATTTCTGCACCACAACGGGGTAAAAGGATTTTACCTGAGCTCATGGCGTTTCCAGCACCATAACCACCAGGAGAAGTACTCATCAATAGCATAGGTTTATCTCCGAAAATATTGATGTCTATTCTGCTACACCAGTCGATGGTGTTTTTGAAGACTGCTGTATAGTTTCTATTGTGTTCAGCCAAAGAGCAAATAATAGCATCGGCCTGCTCCATTTCCTCTCTGAACTTATAGGCAGTTTGGGGTTGCCCATTTTCTTTTTCTATGTCTACCGAAAACATAGGCATTTCAAAATCATTAAGGTCCAATAACTTGATTTCAAAACCTTCAAAATAGGTCAATGCAAACTCTACTAATTGTTTATTGATGGATGTACTGCTATTACTGCCTGCAAAGGCGACTACTCTCTTCATACTATTTTAAGTTCTAACGGTTACGGTTTGTTCGAAATTTCAATTTCCTTGAATGGTGCATACTATGCTGAAGCAGAACAATATACACGGTTACTTTAACTTGTCCAGCATTTCGTTTGTGATTGGATCCGAATAAATACCATAACTATTGACTAAAATTCCTTTGCGCTGATGGTCTTCTGAAGAAATAGCATAAAGTACGGCTTGGTCAGAAGGGTCTTCATTTACATCAAAGCGAAATGACTTATCAACTTGGAATTGATCATGGAGAATTTCATAATCATCTTTTCCACAGATAAGGCAGTTGTATTTAAGGTTGAAATCTTCGGTATAACCTTGCTTGCGCAAAGCATTTATTCCCTCTGTTAATGTTTCGTAAGCTTCCATATTTTAATACTTAAGTAAGTGTCTGCTTAACAATAACTAATTTATGTTTCCTTTGGTTTAAGGGCAATGAAGTTTACACGGAAAATGAGTTCAAATGGATTAGAAACTATTCTTTTTCCATTTGCGAACTGATAAAAGGGATTCTAGGAGAAAGAAAATAGCCTGTTAAACTGGCGAAAAGAATGGGGATGAAATAACCAAAGCCAGTGAGGGTGGCCAGAAGAATGGTGGTGCTCATCGGGGTGCGAGTGACACAGGCGTTGATAGCAGCCATACAACTGATAATGGTCAAAGTAAGACTAAGGCCTGGGAATAGCTGGTGAATAATTAAACCCAAAGTGGCGCCTACAAAGAACAAGGGAATGATAAACCCACCTCTCCAACCTGATGTCACGGTAATGGCTATGGCTATGATTTTAAATACTAAAATGGCCACAAGCAATTTGAGCGAAAGGTTTTCTGTCAGGAGTAAATTGATTTCATGATGACCGAAATACCGAGTCAGGGGTAAATAGAATGAGATAACTCCAAGTAAAAGCCCTCCAATTAGAGTTTTGATGTATATGGGCAGAGGCCTTTTCTCAAAAAGGGATTTAAAGAATTTGGTACAATAGATAAATCCCCAACCCACGGCTGTAGCCACTACTGCAAAGAGTACGGCATAAGCAAAATCAAAAACGCCCGAGTACTCGTAAGCCGATAAATTCCATGTACTGCCAAGGCCTAATTGAATCACCAAAGCAAAGACCACATAGCTAAAACAGCTGGCGACCAAGGCTGGTATAATGGCCTTATAATATTCAACAGCATGTTTGTGGTGGAGGATTTCCAAGGAAAATAGACTACCGCCTAATGGTGCACCAAACAGTGCTGTAAAGCCGGAGGCCATACCGGCAATACTGAGTGACCTAAGTTCTTCCCCTTTTAAGCGGAATACCTTTCCGAGCCAACTGCCAGTAGAGCCTGTTACCTGCACTAATGGTGCTTCAGGGCCAAGACTTCCGCCAGAAGCAACACACAAAAGTGAAGACAATATCATGGAGGGGTTATTCTTGGGGTCTAGCTTTCCTTTATTAAATCGAATGTTGTTAACGATCAGATGAATTTCTCCAGGATCGCCAATAAAGTGAATGACTAAACCAGCCAATAAGCCACAAGTGGCCATCACGGGGATCACCAACCAACCTTCAAAAAGCGAGATTTCATGGGTAAGGAACTCCAGCGTGATCCAATAGAGCCCAGCAATTAAACCTCCAACAAGTCCTACGAAAGCCCACAGCAAAAAAGTACGGCTAAACACAAAAGGATTAAACCGAATAGGTTGATCTAGAATATTTAGATATGTAACAAGCTTTCGTTTTCTCTTTAGTTTCACTTTGATCGCTCAATAATGATAATGCTCGCAAATTAATTGGTTTAGTTTTGAATGATGTTATTTCAAATTGATTTTTAGTAATGTCTTTGAAGATTTAACTTTCAATAATTATTGAAAGTTAAATAAATTGCATTACATTTGAACATGCATTACGATGAAGGAAAAGAGAAATTTATTCAAGCTTGG
>CAXBPM010000464.1:0-3155 GCA_963977345.1 uncultured Roseivirga sp. | reverse complement strand
AGGCCTGCTACCAAAAGCGTAAACCCGACAGCAATCACAAACACCCACACATTCATATCAACCCGGTATTCAAAATCAGAAAGCCAATAATCCATAATGTAATAGGAGACAGGCGCAGCGATTAAGAAAGCAATCACAATCAGCACCAAAAGTTCTCTAGAGAAGATGTTCAGGATTTGCCCTACTGATGCACCCAATACCTTCCTAATTCCTATTTCCTTAGTTTTCTGACTGGCCAAAAAGGCTACCAAACCATACAGCCCTAAACAACCTATGAGAATGGCAATCCCTGAGAAAATTTGGAAGAGGTTCATCATATTCGCCTCCTCTTCATAGTTCTCCATGATACTTTCAGAAAATAGAGAGTAATCGAAAAGCACATTGGGATATTGCTTCGTCCAAGCGGCTTCAAGGGTAGAAATCACATTTCCCATTTGTTTATCGGTTCCTTCAAAACGAAGCGCACCTTCATAGAAATAACCTTGATATGTGACCAAAATGGTAGGCTCAATTTTCTCTTTTAGCGACTTTGTGTGGAAATCCTTGATTACCCCAATCACCTTCTTTGCGCCAGCAAACCCACTTTGAATCTCCTTACCTATGGCTTCATTCGGATCTTCAATTTGCATTAGCTTTAGCACCTCTTGAGTTATAATCGCTACATCAAGTGTATCCGTGGATCTGAAATTGCGTCCAGCCAAGAGTTCCAAACCATATAAATCCAGATAATTCTCATCTACAACTTTGTATGCTGCTTCATAAGATCCCTCCATCTCTAAAGGAGCATAGCCAAAGCTGGAACTGATGCTATTATCGGAAAGCGGGCTGGCAAAATTGAAACTGATCTTTTCTATTCCTGCAAAACCCGAAAGTTCATTTCTGAGTGGGGTTAATTTTTCACTGTCGTTGGTGGGCAGAGGAAAAGTAACAATGGATGTTTTTCTAAAACCCAAGTCCTGCTTCTCAAAGAATTGCATTTGAGAGATAACCACCAGCGTGCAAACCACCAATAATTGAGAGATAATAAATTGAAAAATGACCAAACCCCTTCGTGTATTTACATTGCCTGAAAGTGCCGATTGGCCCTTGCTCTTCAATGCCATTACCGGGGCTAGTCTGGCCAAAATTAGTGAAGGATATAAGCCAGCCAACAAAGTGACTCCTACGGTGATTCCAAGTAAAATCACAATAAGCTGAGGGTCTTGAAGCAGATTGAGTGAAAGTTTATAGCCAACAAACTGCTCCATATTTTTCAAAATCAGCTCAGCAGCACCCAATGATATCAAAACCGAAATGATGGTGATAAAAAACGTTTCACCCAAAAACTGCTGCATTAACTGCTCTTTTCTTCCTCCCAAAACCTTTCGAATCCCAACCTCTTTAGATCGCTTTATGGCCAAAGCAGTTGAAAGGTTTACAAAATTGATACAAGCCGTAAGAATTAGAAAAAAGCCAATGGCAATTGGTATGGTAAGGAAATCGGAAGATACTGCGGCATCTTCATAGGTATTATATTCTGGTTGAAAGTGAATGTCTCCCAATGCTTGTAATCCGTAGGATGTGTTATTCTTATTCTCAGGAATGTATTTCTTCACCATGTCAACCAGAGCAGTTTTGATTTGATCTTCCTCTACACCTTCCCCTCTTAAAAAATAAACATTGGCATTAGAAGAGGTGGATGTCCAAGATTCTGGCTGATAGAAATCGAATATCTCTTTTACGGTTTCATATTCAATTAAAAAGAAAAAAGGTAAAGAGCTATTCACAGGCGGGTCTTTGACCACTGCCGTTACAAACACATCCAACTTATCGTTAATGCGTATTTCCTTACCAATTACCCTGTCGTAGCCACCATCAGTGACACCAAATAGCTTTTCAACTAAGGACACTGAAATAACAGCAGAACTTGGTTTCTCCAATGCCGTTTCTGGATTGCCCAACTCAAATTCATAATCGAAAAGTTTGAAGTATTCTTTGTCGGCAAAAGCAATTCCATCCTTTTGTTCAAAGTGCTGCAAATCGCCAATGGCATTGGTGACCGATAACTGGGTTTCTCCAATTCCAAAAGTACGAACAGGCATACCTAAATCTGGATAGTCAGTCTTAAAAGCCAGCGTAAATGGGTTTTGAATTCCTGCGTCCAGTTCTACTTGATTGGCACTTTCGGTATGTTTGGTAAACCTATACAGGTCATCAAAATTGCTTTGATACTGATCGAAACTCTTTTCGAAAAGCACAATTTTAAAGAGAACGATGGCGGCACTAATTCCTAGCGCCAGCCCAAACACATTAATAATCGTGTAAGTCTTGTTCCTAGTAAGATTTCTGAAAGCTGTTGTAATATAGTTTTTGAGCATAATTTGACCTTTATGTTACTGCTGCCATACCAATAGCAGTGCCAAACATATATATAATTGACCTACTGATAGTTACAATGAAGTAGAAAAATAAACAGTCTATATATCGTTTGTTTTCAATACATTTAACTGTTTGGTTTTGATACAGTATCTCCATGAGTAAGACAGAAGCAAAAATTTTAGTGGTTGACGATGATATTGATGTGCTTAACACCGCACGGATGTATTTGAAACAGCAGTTCACACTTGTTCAAATTGAAAATGACCCTGAGCAAATCCCCGATCATCTAGAGCGTGAAGCCTTCGATGTAGTGTTGCTCGATATGAATTTCAAGAAAGGAGACAACGAAGGAGAAGAAGGTTTGAAGTGGCTCAACCGAATTCTGACCATCGATCCAAACGCTATTGTAATTCTGATTACAGCCTATGGTGAATTTGACTTGGCGGTGAAAGCGGTGAAGTCTGGCGCCACCGACTTTCTTCCTAAACCATGGAAAAACGAAAAGCTCTTCGGCACCATCCAGTCAGCATTACAACTAAGACAAAGCAAGCTGGAAGTAGACCGACTAAAGAGCACTCAAAAAACCCTCTCCAGTGAGATCGATCAAAAGTTCGAGAACTTCATCGGGGAATCGTTGCCCATTCAAAAAGTGTTCTCACTCATTGAAAAAGTAGGGCCCACCGAAGCCAATGTCTTGGTTTTGGGTGAAAATGGAACAGGCAAAGAATTAGCTGCTCGTGCCTTACATCGCCAATCGGAGCGAAAGGACAAGGTTTTTATCAATGTTGATTTAGGCT
>CAXBPM010000463.1:0-3164 GCA_963977345.1 uncultured Roseivirga sp. | reverse complement strand
TCTGGAGTTGCCGAAGTGCTTACATCAAAGTTACTTTCCCAAACAGAGACCTGATCTGAAGCTACTTCTACTCTTAAATTATTGGTGGTATCGCCATTGGCGAGTCGCCTATTTACATAGTAGGTTGGAGACAAATCCATCCTCAAATGAAGCTCTGCTTGAACGCCTGTTATTCGCCCCCTTTCGTTTTCTCCTTGTAATGATTTGACGATAATAGAGTCTTTGTTGGAAGTAATGCTGTAGCTCTCCTCTCCTATGAGTGACTGTCTTCGGAACACAAGAAATGCACCTTCCTCATTGATGTTTTCCCAGACATTGGGTTCGGGAGAGCACCCGAACGATAGCATTAAGATCAGTCCTAAAACAGCGTACATCTTCCAAGTACTGTTTTTCAATACATATTTATCTTTCATATTCGTCATAGAGAATTTGGCTTGAATCAATTAAAAAATCAGTGATTTGGTTCATCTGAGTTATGTGCATTAATAACTGGTTTCCTCTCCCAATTCAGGGCTGAGGTGTGAAAAATTAGGATTTCAATGTTTCTCGAAAATACCTGAGCCAGTTGCCCCCTAGTATTTTCTCAATGTTTGTTGTACTGTGACCTCTCTTATCTAGAAGTCTTGCCACATGCTTGTACCGTTGAGGCGTATCAAGCTCTGGAATCCAAGGTGGCCAACGCACCTGATAAGAAGGTTTGAATCGAGTGAGACGTGGAACAAACCAATTTTCACGTGTAGCACCATTTGCTTCGAGTCCCTCAATGGCGAAATCTGTTGCAACGCCTACACTGTCAATTCCTCCTATCTTAATGGCATGTTCAATATGATTGACATAATTTTCTAAAGTAGTTTCTCCACCGGGGTCTGGTCCTATCATATAGCCCAAAGAGATAACTCCCATCATGCCGCCTTTATCAGCCATAGCGCGAATCTGTTCGTCAGTTTTAGATCGTGGGTGATTTTTGTATAAGGCTTCGCACATGGTGTGATTGAAGGAAACCCCTGCTTTACTGAAGGCGATCCCATCGTTGGTCGTTTGTCTTCCACAGTGAGAAAGGTCTACAATAATTCCAACCTCATTCATCCGTTCTACTACCTCAATTCCAAAATCTGACAGTCCAGCATTCGTACGTTCGGTGCAGCCATCTCCTAATAAGTTACGCTGATTATAGGTCAGTTGAATCCAACGAGCGCCTGCCTTATAGAGGACATCGACATTGTTCACCGAATTCTCCACCATAGTGGCATTTTGGAACCCGTACATCACAGCCACTTTGTTCTCCTTTTTAGCGCGTACAAAATCATCCGCAGTGTTTGCTTGTAGTAGCTTGTCGGGGTTGTCTGCTATTCGTTTTGTCCATTCGGCCATGGACTCTAGCGCTAGCTTAAGGTTTGTTGAAACTAAGGAAGCGTTGAATCCGGTATAGCCAGATTTGGCCAGGGCATTGAAGGATTTTTCATTCCAGCCTCTGGGAATCAGCAAGCCATCGATGACCACTGCTTGATTAAAGATTTCATCGATATCCTGTTGATGCTCTGGAGCCATTGATGGATCACTGAAGCTCTGCTTATCAGCAAAAGCGTTGAGCAACTGATATGGAAAGAGGGCTCCTAAGGGCAATATTTTTATCAAATTTCTACGCTTAACCTGCATAACAGTATCCTATCAGTAGTTTAAAAATCAAGTCTAAGATATGGATTAATTGTTATTACGTATTCCGTACAGGTTTTTGTATTCCAATAATAAGAACGCTTGTGGAGTAACTATTGGTTAGCTTCAACCGGATGCTTTCGCTACTCATTAAAGGCTGACTATTGAATTTACTCTACTCGGTGCGAGTTCATTTTAAATAATCACCTAATTGCTTCCATATTTCATCAGCTACTTTCTTTGCTCCCATTGGCGTATTGTGAATCCAATCATGGAAGTCTTCTTGCTCCCAAACTGGTAAGCTAGTCAGTTCTACTACTCTATACTTTTGACCGCAGACTTCACGTATTGCATCGTTGAGGTGCGTAATCATGTTATAAGAGTCCACACCATTTACAGCTTGCCCAGTTACAAAATCGTGGCGAGCGAAGTCTACCCCTGATAATATTCCGTCTTTCAGCCGGTAAAATAACATGGGCTGTGTAATGAACACTGGCTCTGCGCCCATATCCACGCTTAGGTCAATTAACTTCTGCACACGGGATTTGAAAGCAGGTACAAACTCGTCCAGATAAAATTCATGATACTCTTTAGTCAATAAAGAATCTGTAGTGTATTCATATTTACTAAAATCAACCATAAGGTTTTCGAACCCAATTTCTTTGGCCATGAGGGCTCCCTTTATTCTTCTCATGGTGTTATATACGATGGAGTTATCTTGTAATGTAGACTTCAACCAACTGCCCCCTCCATCTTCCTCCATTAGAATTGACCTAGGAAGAAAATCGTTGACCCCTATATAAAACAAAATAAAACTGGGTTTTAGACCCTGAATAGTTGAGAACCATGTGTCAAAACTTTTGATATGAGCATAGGTAGAGTGGCCATTTAGGCCTGCATTGGATACTGTTAGGCCTTTTTCCGCAGTCCTTAATTTAGCCTCTAAATGTTCCTGCCAAGTATCCTTATCATCTATGTATTTCTGAAAGGTAGTGCTTCCACCCACCGTTAATATGTCAATTTTTTGTGGTTGATTGAATGTACTCAGGCCCCTAAGTCCATACCAATCTCTAGTGTGATTAATGGTTATCGGTGTTTCGGTAAACATACTTACTTCAAATTGCTCGTCCATGTTTGGCAAGACGCCATGGAATTTCAATCCATTTGCCGGAAATATCCAAGCACCAAGCATGAGTTCTACCAGCAAAACCAAAACACTCATTATTCCAAGGTTGATAATAATGATTTTGCTAAATCTTTTTCTTCCCATAGATTGACTTCCTACACTGCGGCATCTTGTTGAGCTTCGCTCAAAATGTGATTCAATTAAACATAATTATCTGACTCAATCCGAAAAAAGGAAATTAACCATCAAGCTAATCCTTAATCAAATTAATCATTATTACTAACTTAATTAACTGATTATCAATCTTATTTAAGACTTGTCCTTCATCTTCAGGAATAACAATATCAGGCACAGTGCCATTTCCATCTAGGGTTTTTCCGTTTCT
>CAXBPM010000462.1:0-3170 GCA_963977345.1 uncultured Roseivirga sp. | reverse complement strand
GACAATTTGGTACTGCCCGTTTGTTTGCTTTCGCCAGCCATATCTTACCTTGTAGATGTGAACTCAGCAGCCTGGTTCAACGGTTTTGAATTCGGGTTCTTTATCCTGATTTTTAACGCAGGCCTTACCTTTTTAGGAATGTTGTTGATTTCTAAACGTTCAACACAACAGATCGCTTAATGAATTTCTACTGTTTTAGTGGGCTTGGAGCAGATAAAAGCGTTTTCCAATTTCTTAAAATTGAAGGAGCACAGCTTCATTATGTAGATTGGATAGAACCACTTAATCACGAATCATTAGTGGATTATAGCCAAAGACTTGTCGGCACTCTAAAGTTAAAAACTCCTTATAGCTTTTTAGGAGTTTCTTTCGGAAGCATGATTGCATTAGAGGCTTCAAAAACTACCGATCCTGCCCACACCTTTCTTGTGTCTAGCGCGCAAAGTTCATTGGAAATACCATTGATATTTCGGCTTTTGGAACGAACCAAGCTATACAAGATTATACCCGATAGACTGTTCAGAACACCGAATCGTTTCACTCATTATTTATTCGGAGCCTCTAGGCTGGAGGAAAAGAAACTTCTAGATGAAATAATTAGAAGTACTGATGTCAAGTTTCTTAAATGGGCATTTGGTGCAATTGTAAAATGGGTTCCAAAAGAAAACAAAAAGGCGGTAAGAATACATGGAACAACAGATCGGATTATACCTATAAAGAGTCAAATAGTTAACCTAAGCATTGAGAATGGCTCTCACTTTACGATCGTTACGCATGCACAACAAGTAAGTGAATTCATTTCTTCATACATCAAGCACTAGTTCCCCCTTTAAACTAAGACCTTCACCTCCCCTCCATTTAAGTTTTCCAAAGGAGCCCGTAAATTGTAACTTCACAAAGTATTTAAGCCAAGTTTCTATGACACAAGCGCTTCGTAACTCCTTATTACCTTTCTTTCTGTTAGCCGCAGGTATTATTACCGCCTCTTATTTCATCATTAACTCTGCGCAGTTTAAAGAAATGCCGAGCCTATTGGCCATGGCCTCAACCTTAGACATTACACTGCTAATTCCAGGTATCTATTTTCTTTTTATTCGGAAGAGCACTATCCCTAAGGTCACTGTTATTCCAGTGTTTGTCCTCAGCTTCATTACCGCCAGTATTTTACTGCCCAAGGAGCATCAGCAAACACTTTCTGTTATTGAGTATGCCATTCCGGTTATTGAGTTATTTGTTGTAGGCTTCATTGTCTATAATGTCCGAAAAACTATAAAGGCTTATCAGCTTCAGAAAGGGCGAAATGAACATTTGGGTTTTATAGAAATCGTAAATCAAGCCACAGAAAATGCTTTTGGAAAAGGTGTTTTGGCGAACGTTCTAGCCACGGAAATTTCAATATTTAATTACGCCTTATTTGGGTGGAAGAAGAAAGTGGAAACTAAAAATCCTACTTACTTCACTTACCATAAGGAAAACGGCTATATCGCCTTTATGGTGACCATTGCATTAGTGCTGATTGCTGAGACCGTAATCCTGCATATTTGGTTAGCCAGCTGGAGCAATGTGGTCGCATGGGTATTGACTGGAATAAGCATTTATTCTTCCTTCTTTTTAATAGGCGACCTAAATGCTGCACGTCTGCGTCCCATCTTTTTCACTGATGAAGGAATCGTTTTTCGAGCTGGCTTGAGGTGGAGAACCACAGTTTCATACAGTCAAATTGAGGCTGTTGAATTCAAGACACCAGACAAGGAAAATGAAGAATTTCAAAATTTTGCACTAACAGGAGACCCAAATGTTCTATTGACTTTCAATACTGAAATTGATGCAAAAGGACTTTATGGTTTAAGTAAAACCTTCACCAAGTTGGCCATTCATTTAGATGATAAGCTTGGTTTTAAGGCAGAAATAGAGAAGAGAATTTATCGCTAATCTTCCCCAACTATCCTTTTTCTCAATTTAACCACACGGTCTTTACTTCGCTTTCTCATGTTGAGGGCTTCAACAGATAATGAGAAGAATACTGCAAAGTAGATGTAGCCTTTTTCGATGTGTTCGCCAAGACCTTCGAGTACCAACATAAAGCCTATCAAAATTAAGAACGACATGGCCAGCATTTGCAGTGATGGATGTTTGTTGATAAAAGCACTGATTTTTCCTGCGGAAGACATCATAACGATCATGGCCAAAGTAACTGCAATGATCATGATCAAGACATGCTCGGTAAGCCCCACCGCGGTTAGAATAGAGTCAAAAGAGAAAACGATGTCCAATGCAACTATTTGAAGAATCACTTTACTGACGGTAACACCCTTACTCTTTTTTACATGATGTTCATCTCCTTCTAAAGTATGGTGTATTTCGGTCGTGCTTTTAGCGATTAGAAACAGCCCTCCCAAAATCAAAATCAAGTCTTTTATGCTCACTGCATGTTCTAGAATTGTGAACAAAGGTTCTGTAAAACCGATGATCCAGCTGATGCCCAAGAGCAAACCAATACGCATGATCAAGGCCAAGGCCAATCCAATGTTTCGGGTTTTCTTACGGTCAGCTTCTGGCAGACGATTCGATACAATTGAAATGAAAATGATGTTATCGACCCCAAGAATAATCTCTAAAAAGGTAAGGGTTAAAAGCGCGATAAGGCCTTCTGACGTTAGTAATATTTCCATTCCTAAGTTCTGTGTTTATTGTTGAGCGAGAGGTACGTGGTTTTCTTTGGCGTAATTCAGGATGGTTTTATTGGTAAACCTCCAAACAGCCCTTTCCATTTCCTTGCTCTTTTTATCGAGTGTAATATAAAGTTTGAGGTTAACGGTATCTTTTAGAATATGAAAAATTCTCAAGCTGAATTTTTCAAGATTGATACTCGGAAACTCCGATTTAAGCGCATTGACAATATAGGCTTCAAGATCGTCTGGATTACCCAAAGTTTGCCTGTCCATTTCAAAATCAAAGCTTAGTTTTTTGAAGTTCTTTTTACTTGTGTTCACCACATTATGGGTAACGAGCAAGGTGTTCGGCACATAAACAATTTCATCTTCATCGTTCAATAAAACCACATTGAGCAGGGTAATATCAGTAATTCGGCCACTGAGTTCTTCAATAACAATATAGTCGTTCAACGAAAGCTGATTAGAGAACATCAGAATAAACCCGTTGATGGTATT
>CAXBPM010000461.1:0-3175 GCA_963977345.1 uncultured Roseivirga sp. | reverse complement strand
GTGGAACGACAAAGCCAAAAGTAAATTTTCAGCTACTTTTTTAAACGCTTATCCAGATGCAAAAACTAAGTTGATTAGACCCGATACTCGGCACGAATTTCTAACGATTTAAGCTACACAAACATTCGGCTCAATGGTTTGAGTAAAAAGTAGAAGCCGAGCCCAATAGTACCTAGCTTCCACAAATATCAAAATACAAATGCCAGACATTGATCTGGCATTTGTATTTTCATGGTCAGACCCTTCTACTCACACCTTAGGTTTTCCACTGGGTTTCTGCGGGCCGCCCTCATGGATTGATAACCCACAGTAAGCAGGGCAATAATCAAAGTACCTACGGCAGAAACGATAAAGATGAAAGGGTTAAGTGCGATTCGGAAAGGGAAGTCAGCGAGCCACCCATCCATGTATAACCAAGCCAACGGAATGGCTATTATTGAAGAAACAAGAATTAGGATAGTGAAATTGCGGAACAATAAGCCCAATAAAGTAGTCATTGAAGCACCCAAAACCTTTCTGATTCCGATCTCCTTTTTGCGCTGTTCAGTTACATAAGCTGCCAATCCAAACAAGCCCAAACAGGCAATACTGATGGCCAAGCCAGCAAATACCGAAAAAATCGTTTTCAATCTAATTTGATCATTGAAGGAACTGGCGAATATGTCATCCAAAAAGTCATACTCAAAAGGTTTCCCTCCACTAAATTTATCCCAGATAGATTCACTTGCTGCCAATACATCGCTGGTCATGTTGGCTTTAAATTTTACGCTAACGCTGCCCGTGCTATTGCCCAAAAAGAATACTTGAGGTTGAATTTCTTCGGTCATAGACCTGAAATGAAAATCTTTAGCCACCCCCACAATAGTATAAGCACGCCCGTCCTCCATCATTGATTTAATTTGTCTTCCGACCGGGTTTTCAGTATAACCAAATCGCTTAATAGCGGCTTCATTTAACACCATGGCCGTAGAGTCTGAAGCAAATTCTTTTGAAAAGAACCTTCCATCTGCCATTTTCAAATCATAGGTTTTGGCATAGTCTTCATCCACGTACCAAATTTGCAATGAAACAGCCTCATCTGCGCTTGTGGCTGTTTCACTTAAAAATGGGGAATCATTATAAGTATTTGTTGCTGGAATAAAATCGCTTATTGTCGCACTTTCAATTACCGTGTTTCTCTCCAATTCGGTTTTAAAAACCTGAATCTGATTACCCAAAAGTTGGGTTTCATTAATGACCAAAATTTGATCTTTATTAAAACCCAGTTCTTTATGTTGAAGATAGTCCAATTGACTATAGATAAATGCTGAGCCAATAATTAGAAAGATAGATGTTGAGAATTGCACAACCACCAATACATTTCGCATCCACCCAGCCCTTTTGCCTTGAGTAAGTTCCCCCTTTAAAACCTTTGAGGGCAAAAAGGAGGATAGAACAAAAGCAGGATAAATCCCAGCCAATAGGCCAACAATGAGTGTGGCTACTGTAAAATAAGGCCAGAGCCCGTTTATGCTAAAAATGGGGTTTACTATTTCCTTATCGGTAAGCTGATTAAAATAGGGCAAAAACAGTATTACAATGGCTGTTGCGGCAATGGCTGAAACGAGACTATTTAATATGGATTCGGTTAAGAACTGGTTGATAAGTTGCCCTTTTAACGAGCCCAGCACCTTCCTTACACCCACTTCTTTTGCTCTTATGGAAGCCTTTGCTGTAGCCATATTCATAAAATTGATACAAGCGATCAGCAGTATAAAAAAGCCAATGATACTGAACAGGTATACATTTTCGATAGAGCCGCCCGAACGGAGCTCAAAATCTAAGTTGGAATAGAGATAGATATCTTCAATCGGTTGTAAGAAATAAGTAGCGGCTAAATTACCACTGGCCACAGCATCCTTAAGGTCTACACCCATCATTTGCTTTACTTGATCGGCAAAGTGTGTTTCTAGGAATGCTGGAAAGCGACCATCTACTACTTCTTTCGCCTCCTTTGAATTTAATCTCAGATAGGTTGTAAAATTATTGCTCAACCAACTGTTTTGACGAGCATCATCTCTATTGAGCATAGTAATGAACATATTATAGTCAAAATGGGTGTTATCAGGAACGTCTGCAATTACCCCAGTAACCTTAATGTCCAATTGGTCATTCACCCTTATCACTTTATTCAAAGGGTCTTCCTCTCCAAAAATTTTCTTGGCGGTAGTTTCTGTCAGTACTGCTGTATTGGGCTCGTCAAGCAAATGATTTCTATCTCCTCTTAAAAGCGGTAGTGAGAAAATAGAAAAGAACTCTTGATCAGCCCAAGTGATATGGTCTTGGCGGATGTAGTTATTTTTATAGGAAATTAGTTGGGTTGAATTACCTCTTGTTCTAGCAGCCTCCTCCACTTCTGGAAATTCCTCTTTGACCGTTTTAGCCATTGGATCGGGAGCGAAGGAAAGATTAAAGACATTATCCCCAAATTTCAAATTGGAGGCAATACGGAAAATCTTATCGGAGTCTTCAAAGTGCTTATCAAAGCTAAGTTCATCCTTTACGAAAATGGCAATGAAGATACAGGCTGCCATACCAATTGCCAACCCCGTAAGGTTGAGGAATGAATAAAATTTTTGACGCATCATACTGCGGTACGCCATCTTAATGTTGTTTTTGACCATTGTTGTATGTATTAAGTTAAGACTCAACCAGGAATCACGAAGAAGCGAAAACCTAAAAAGAAGAAGTACATTCAAAAAGAACTTTAAATCGGCTCTTCCCTTTCCTACTTCTTTAAAGTTTGACCTGTAATGCTCTTCTAAATCACCCAAAATATCCTCTCGGAAATCAGGGTGACAGTAGAATGAAAAAATCCATTCCCCAATTTTTTTTAGCATAGTTTAAAATCAAAAGCGATATCAGGAATCAGATTTCTAAGCTCTAGACGGGTTTCTATGTTATAGTCCATGGCTTTTTTACCTAAAGCTGTAATTTTGAAATAGCGTTTCCGCTTACCTCCCCGTTCACTTGTAGTTTCTCCAAGTTCAGAAATCAAAAAGCCTTTCTTTTCCATTCTGCGCAAAGCCGACTGTAAAGCTCCTACTGAAACTTTTCTTTTCAATCGGGTTTCAATTTCACCCTTAATGGCTACTCCGTAAGCTTCGCCATAAAGTACGCCCACCGTTAACAAAAC
>CAXBPM010000460.1:0-3177 GCA_963977345.1 uncultured Roseivirga sp. | reverse complement strand
CTTGAAGTTCGGTTGAGCAATCTCCTTGACTTAGACCCCATTGAGATCATAATACAGAATGATAATTTTGCTAGAAAAATTTCAACTATTCAAGTGATCGACTTATATTGATTGATGAACTGGAGGGAGTATTCCTGACTTACTTTGAAAAGTAATGAGTTTTTTTAGAGTTTTTTTGTTGTGTATCCTTTTCTGTCTATTTGATGGAGTGAAACTCAATGCTCAAGTAACTTCAGCTGGAAAGGAGTTTTGGACGATCTTTATGGATAACAATATCCGTGTTGAACGGCAATTATATATTGTTACTAATGAAGAAGCAAATGTAATCATAGAAGTTCCAGAATTAGGGGTCAGAGAAGAGATCGTTGTGTCTTCGGCAAGGCGCTTTATCTTTACGAGTACTTCTAGAGAGCGCAACAATATACATCCTGTACATATTATTTCAGACGTGGATATTAGTGTGTATGCATTAAGCAGTGAAGACTACTCTGCTGAGGCAACTATTGTTCTTCCCGTTTCGGCCCTGGGTAACGAATATATTTTCACATCACATGAAGATGAACGTTTTGGTACAGACGCACTTATCTTAATTACCGAAGATGGAACAGAGTTGGAGATTGACCCGACTGTGGATATGGCTTCAAGCGGGGACAACCCGTGGGGTAGAAGAGGACTTGAGGCGAATGTTAAGCAGAGGGCTACTTTTAATGCAGGGCAAATGATCCAGCTCAGCTCTAGAGAAGATATAAGTGGGACTAAAATTTATTCGGTTAGCTCCAATGGTGATTGTAAGGATTTTGCGGTGTTAGGCGGAGCATCGGTTTTTCAATTGGCGTCTTGTCCCTCAAATCTAGAACAGCTTTCTGAACAATTATACCCCGTTAAATCTTGGGGCAAAGATTATTTTTATGTTTCTTTTTTTGAAGATGAAGGAAGAGATATACTTAAAATAGTTGCCAGTGAAGACAATACCGAAATTTCTATAACGGGATTAAACTCCTTTACCTTGAACGCAAGGGAATCAAAAACCATTGACTTTGCGATAGGGACAGAAAAACATATAAAATCTACAAAACCCATTTCTGTATCGCAACTGGCGATTAGCCAAACCTGTGGGGGAGAGTTGGATTCGAGAGGGCCAACCATGGTAATGCTCAACTCCCTGGAGCAAAAACTCTATAATTTTCGGTTTGGAGCTATTGGTGGCCCAGCTTTTCGCGACAATATCCTTGTATTGGTTACTGAATCAACAGCTTTAAATAGTATTGAACTGGATGGGAATGATGTGACAGGAGCATTTGAGGTTGTCGGTGAGAAAGCTTTTGCCAGATTAAAAATAGGTGATGGCTTGCATGAAATAAAGGCCCCTGAAGGAGTGGTTGCAACTGTTTATAGTTATAACACCGTTCAGGCATTAGCGTATCCTGCAGCACTAAACCTTGATAATTTACGAATCGATATAACAGCGAGTAGTGCTGGCGTAGAAATTCAAAACGGAGAGGTATGTTTTAACAGTGAAATTTTGTTTAAAGCTCAAGTGAGTGGGTCCGGCAACTCAAGTGCACTGAGCGATTTTTTCTGGGATTTTGGAGACGGAACAACTGGGGAGGGCAAGGAAGTTAGCCATGATTATGGTCAAGAGGGTGAATATAAGATTACACTCATAGCATCAGATGGAACAGGCGATTGTAGCAACACGGAAGAAACATACTATTTGCTCAAGATTTTGGAATCTGAAGAGGTTAAGATTCAAGGTTCTACAAGCGTATGTCCTCTGTCAGAAGAGATCCTTTACCGCGCCAGCCCTTCGGATGCAGCGGAATATATTTGGGAAGTGGAGGGAGGTGTGATGGTTGGGCCAACCGATCAGTCGACTATAAAAGTGAATTGGGGAGACGGTAATGTCCCAGGGCTTGTATCACTTACGGTTTCTACTGAAAATGGCTGCTCAAGCGACAAGTTTGATTTGCCCGTATTGATAGACAATCGTCTTCAACCCATTCTTCCTAGTGGCCAAGCTGGACTTTGTGTGGGGGAGTTTAGTGGAGCCCAATACTCGGTTACGCCTACTAATGGATCTACATACAGGTGGTTTGTTGAAGGAGGTCAAATCCAGGGGTTGAATTCTGGCGATGAGGTTTTGGTGAATTGGGGAGGGACTGGAGGAACCGTTTGGTATGAGGAACGGAACCCATCAATATCAGATTGTTTTGGTGTTTCGGAAAAGCTAATTGTGAGCGTTTTGCCTGAATTGCGAATGACAGAAACAATTACCGATGTAAGTTGCAATGGATTGACCGATGGTTCCGTTGTTTTGGATGTTGGAGGAGGAGCTGGGGAATACAGCTTTGTCTGGAGTAATGGAGTTAGTGGCTTGGGTGCTAATCGAATTAAAGATCTAGCTCCAGGGTCTTATGAGGTTACGGTTACTGATTCGGAGGGATGTTCAATACAAGGCCTATTTACGGTGCATGAGCCTGACTTGTTAAATGTTTCGGTTGAAATTCAACCTGTTCAGTGTAATGGGGGCAGTGATGGAATTGGAGAGGCAATTGTATCAGGTGGCGTTGAGCCTTATACTTTTGTTTGGAGTCACGATGCCGCAAATAATAGCCCCCTAGCAACAGGGTTCTCCAATGGCACATATGGGCTAAGAGTTACAGACAGCCGTGGATGCGAGTTTCAGGTTTCCTTCTCTATTTCTGAACCCGAAGTTTTAACGGCAACTTCAATCAATAGCCCTACTTGTGCCAATGAAAGCTCAGGGAGTATTTTTGTGGAAGCAAAGGGCGGAACAGAGCCCTATATATACAGTTGGAACACCACTCCCCCGCAAGATGGGCAATTAATAAGAGGCTTGCCCGCTGGTCTTTACTCGGTTACTGTTATTGATGCCAATGGATGCACTTTTACTTTCAACAATGAGGAGATAGAAGAAAAGTACCCTAAAGTATTTATGCCAAATGCTTTTACTCCAAATGGTGATGGTAGCAACGATAGCTTTTTTGCCATTACCGAATGCTCTATTACTTATTTTGAGATGAAGGTGTTCAATCGATGGGGTGAGCTGATTTTTTATTCAGATGATATTACACGCGGATGGAATGGAGATTTTAAGGGAGAAGAGGCACCAAAAGGCCTCTATACCTACGAAATAGCATACAAAACAATTTTTTA
>CAXBPM010000459.1:0-3188 GCA_963977345.1 uncultured Roseivirga sp. | reverse complement strand
TTTAGAATGTTTAGCCCTTGGTTCATTAAGAGTGAAGATAAAGATTAATTCAAACTGTCAACTGCAAAGAACAGCAGTTTTGCGTTGGAGTTCATCAAAACTTCAAAAAAAGCATTTTAAGGGCTAAACATTAAGTTTATCACTCCTTATTCGGAACGTAAAGCGGTAACGGGGTTCTTAGTGGCGGCATTGATGGTTTGAATACCAATGGTTAGTATGGCAACCAAGAATGTACATAAAAGGGCTAGCGCGAAAACCACAACGCCAATATCAGTTTTATAGGCAAAGTCATTTAACCAGCCTTCCAACACCCAAAAAGCCAAAGGAACAGAAACCACAAAAGCGATGAGCACCAACAAGGCAAAGCTGCGTGTAAGTTCTTTTACAATGCTAGAAACTGAAGCACCCAATACTTTTCGAATTCCGATTTCTTTGGTGCGTTGTGTTGTAATAAGCGAAGAAAGCCCCAACAAGCCTAACGATGCAATGATAATGGCCACGATAGAAAAGGCGCCAATTGCATCCGTTAATCGATCTTCATTTTCATAAAGTTGCGCAAATTGATCATCGAGAAAATAGTAATCGAAAGGCACGGAAGGAAGTACCCTTGCCCATTCCGCTTCGGCCAATTTCAGTACATCTTGAGCCCTGCCCGACTGAATTCTGGCTACCGTAAAACCGTGAATTGCATTTTCTGGTTGGCGATAAAAATGAATGATTGGCGCCACTTCATTGGCCAATGATTCGAAATTATAATCCTTAACCACCCCAATTACCTTCATTTTCCTACTTCCGAAGTTCAAGTATTTTCCATCGACTCCCTCCCAACCGAAAGCATCAAAGGCAGATTGATTTACAATGGCAGCATTCGATTGATCGTCTTCACTATTGGTTAAAAAGTTTCGCCCTTCTATAAATTCCATCTTCAAATTCGGGAAGAAATCATGATCTACATAAGTATAACGCATGCGTAAACGCTGTTCTGGGGTAAAACCATCGGGCACCACGAAAGTAAAACGGCCAGGGAAATTTCCAGGAACAGAAGCGGAAGCACTTAACGAAACTATGGCCGAATTTTGACTTAAATTATTCCGCATGGAAGCCAATCCGTTTTGGCCTTCTTCCTCCCCAGGGAAATCCCTTTGATTGATAGGCAACACCAGCAAATCAGCTTTATCAAAAGCCATGTCTTGGTTTTTCATGAACTTGACTTGCTTGTTCAATACCAGAGTGCCTACGATTAATAAAATCGAAAACATAAATTGCAGCACTACCAAAGTGTTCCGAACAGCTTGGCTCATTTTACTCGACTTGAGCACTTTGCCTTTTAAAGAATCTACACTTTTGAGGGAAGAAATGTACAAAGCTGGGTAAAGTCCAGAACCAATTCCAATCAACAAACCCAAGGCCACTAGCCCCAAAAGGAGCTCGATGTTTTTAGCAAAGCCGAGGCTTAACTCTACATTATAAACACTATTGAATTGAGGGAGCAACAGCAGCGCCAAGCCCAAACCAATGATCAAGGAAAGAAATGAAATGCTCAACGATTCAACCATGTATTGCATTACCATTTCTCGCCTTAAGGCTCCGAGCACCTTCCTTACCCCTGCTTCTCTGGCCCTGTCCATGGAACGGGCAGTGGCCAAATTCATAAAGTTGATAGAGGCGATCACCACAATGACCAAAGCGACTACCAACAAAATATAGGCGTACTGTCTATTGTCATTCAGTTGATCGTACAAATTCAAAAGGTTGACCAATTTGAAGGCAGTAGTCTCGGCAGTCTGTTCGTCCCAGATTTTAGCAATGAAAGGCTCAAAGCGCTGTTCTAAACTCTGAATATCCGTACCCTTTTGCAGCAGCAGGTAGGTTTCTAAAAATGAGGAACCCCAATTCCCCACCACACCTTCATATTCCGGATCGCTTTGGATTGGAAGTAACACATTAGGTTGCAGCCTGCTATTGTAAGGTGGCTCAGCTAATACCCCGGAAACAATGTAATCCTGCCCTAAACTGGCTATTGAAACCATTTTACCCATTGGATTCTCATTCGGAAAAAGCCGCTGACCCACTTCTTCTGAAATCACAATGGAGTTTAAGTTTTCAAATACCTTGTCCCGATTCCCAGCTTTAAGTTCAAAATTGAAAATGGAAAGAAAGGTGTCATCGGTTAGAATTGCGGGTTCGTTGAAACGTTTCTCACCGACTTGCAACCAAAGGGAGTTTTCCGCCACCCTAACTCCGCCAATTACTTCAGGATATTCATCTTTGAGTGCATCCAAAGTGGGCACCCAAGTGTCATAAGTATCCTGCGTTCCAGTAGGCGTAATACGCTGTTTGTAGAGCAAGTAAGTCTGATCGGCTTGCGTGTGCATTTTATCATAACTCAATTCGCCTTGGGCATAAAGCAAAATGAGAATGGCAGCAGTAATCCCTACCGATAAACCGAAAATATTGATGAATGAGTAACCTTTGTGGCGCATGAGATTTCTCATGGCAACCTTCACATAATTTTTTAACATGACCTTTTGAGTTTAAACCAATAGAAATGTAAGCAATAACCTATATTTCTAAAAGTTGGACAACACCAACTGTTTTATGGTTACACTCAACGGTTATGATTCTGTATTCAATTGATTTGAAAAAACAGCCAAAGGGCTACCATACAATCTTCTCCTTATTCAAAAAAGCAGCAATTCCCTTTTGGCAATCTTCAGAAGCTCGGGCTTTGGCATTCATTTCGGCAGCATAGTTTAAGCCTTCTTCCACATCCATACTTTGGACAGTCGCGATCATTTGTTTGGTGTAAGTCATAGACTGACCCGAGTTTTTCTCTACCAACATTTGCGCAAAGTTGGCCACTTCTAAATCCAGTTCTATCGCCTCCACCACCGTGTTGACCAATCCCATGGATTCAGCCAGTTCAGCTGGAATTAATTCACCCGTAAGTAATAGTGATTTTGCTTTTCCCTCTCCTATTTTTCTAAGCAAGAAAACTTTTACAATAGCCGGAATAAAACCAATGCGGACTTCGGTATAACCAAACTTGGCTTCGGGCACCGTGAATGAAAAATCGCACACCGTAGCCAAACCGCAACCACCAGCGATGGCATGCCCCTGAATTTTAGCAATCACCACTTTAGGGTGCTGATAGATTTGTAGAAAAAGCTCCTTCAGATGGTTTGAAT
>CAXBPM010000458.1:0-3189 GCA_963977345.1 uncultured Roseivirga sp. | reverse complement strand
TTTTTCATGCCCATTTTAGTCGCTTCGCGAAGCGGACGGATATCGTCCAAAATCCATAATGCTCTACCAAAAGTACCGATGATCAAATCATGCTCTCTCGGGTGAATTTGAAGGTCCATGGTCGGTACCGTTGGGTAACCGTGCGTCCATTTGGCCCAAGTAGCAGAACCATCCATACTCACGTAAAGTCCGCCTTCAGTGCCTAAAAACATTAGATTTGGCTCAATTGGATCTTGCACAAACGAAAGCGCAAAACCGAATACAGCGTCCTTCTTCACAATACGCTTCCACGATTTTCCGTAATTGGTCGTTTGGTACACATAAGGCTCCCAGTTGTTTCTTCTGTGGTCGTCAAACACCACTACGGCCGTAGCAGCATCGTAAGTGCTAGGCTTGATTTGCTGCACCCAAGTGGCGTCTGGCAAACCTTCAAACTTACTTGCGCTGTTCTCCCATTTTCCACCGCCATCTTGCGTCAACTGAACGTTACCGTCATCAGTACCTACCCAAATCACACCTTCCTTCAATGGACTCGGCTCAATTACGGTAATAGTAGTATGCATTTCGGCACCTGTATTATCGAAGTTCAATCCACCCGTATCAATTTGTTTCTGCTTTTCAGGATTGTTGGTCGTTAAATCTGGAGAAATGATATCCCAGTTTTTACCATTGTCGGTAGACTTGAAAAGGAATTGTGCTCCGATATACACTGTCTTTTTATCGATTGGATTCACATTCACCCCTGCATTCCAGTTCCAGCGTAATTCTACGCCATCAGGATGCTCAGGTCGAATGCTTACCATTTCACCTGTTACTCTATCATAACGCTGAATGTTCGCACCTTGGCTCAATGAATAACCATAGCGGAAATCAGTAGGGTCTGGCACCACATCGAAGCCATCGCCACCTACAATTCTTTCCCAATAACCATTTCTAATTCCTCCGTTTTTCAACAATTGACTTGGCCCTAACCATGCGCCATTGTCCTGCATTCCGCCCATTACATTGTATGGGTATTCCATATCGTAATTCACATGGTAGAACTGCCCAATCGGTAAGTTCTCAGAATATTGCCATCTGCCACCACGGTCAGTACTTAATACTAAACCACCGTCATTTCCTAAAACCAAGAAATCAGGATCATCTGGATGAACATACCAAGCATGGTGATCGACATGGATAATGCCTGAATTCACGAAATTCTGAAAGCTTTTACCTCCATCTTCACTGGCAGTTACTTGAGTATGCAGCGAGTAAACTCTGTTTTCGTTTTTCGGATCTACATAGATATCTGCATAGTAAAACGGACGGCTACCAATGCCTCTGTCGTTCTTATTCGAAATTCTATACCATCTTTCTCCCCCATCGTCTGAGCGATAAATGGCGTTTTCTGCTGATTCTACCCAAGCATAAATTCTGTCGGGCATAGAAGGCGCAATGGCCAAACCTATTCGGCCTAAATCACCTTTTGGCAAACCGTTTTCAGCCGTTTTTCTTTTCCAGGTTTCGCCACCATCGTAGGTAATGTAAATACCCGAAGCTGGACCGCCAGAGTTAAAGAAATAAGGCCATCTGCGGTGTTCCCACATGGCCGCTACAATTTTATTAGGATTGGTCGGGTCGATTACCATATCGGCAATACCAGCTCCCGGACCTCCATAAAGTACTTTCTTCCAGTTTTTTCCGCCATCGGTAGATTTAAAAACACCGCGCTCTTCGTGTTCGCCCCAAGGGGAACCGATTGCGCCTACCCAAATGGTATTCGGGTCGTTAGGGTGAACAATAAGGCGATGGATATTACTGGTTTTCTCTAAGCCCATGTGCTCCCATGTGCGGCCAGCATCTAAACTGCGATACACGCCATAACCAGAGTTGAGAGAGTTACGCGGGTTTCCTTCGCCAGTACCTACCCAGATTACGCTAGGGTTGGATGGATCGATGGTCACCACTCCGATAGAGGCTACGTCCTGATCATCAAAAATCGGCTCCCATAAGGTGCCTTGACTGGTAGATTTCCATAAACCACCAGAGGCAGTTCCTGCATAAATAATGTTTTTGTTCGACCGAACTACATCGATTGAAGTGACCCTACCCGACATTCCTGCCGGACCGATAGAACGTGGTTCCATGGTTTTGAATAAGGAAAGGTCGGTTTGCGCTGTGGCCGAAGCGACACAGAGGCATAAGAATAAAAGTGAAAATAGATTTCCGAGCTTCATTGAGAAAGGATTTTGGTTATTTATCAATGGCTCAAGGTAAAACTATCTCAAGGTTTTTGTGGGGTGGAATTTTATTAGTGGTTGGTTAATGAAGGAGTTTTAAAGAACTTACTTAGATTAAGTCACTATGGTAATTGAAACCAACGCTATGTACAAGGAAGAACCAACAAAGGGAATTGACTTTTATAGTTTACTAGAGAAATCTGAAGAGTTTACTTCAGAATTAGGAAAGGTAGCTTTAGCATCTGGGAAATTAGAAGTAGAGTTAATTATTCTTCTTGAGCAAAATGATGTAAAAGTAGATTATTCAAGAGCTACTCTAGGTTCCTTAAGGAGTCAAGCAGAGAAAAATAAATTACTCCGCACAAACATGTTAGAAGCCTTGAAATTAGTTACGAATCAGCGAAACTATCTCACTCATAATATCTACGCTCTATTTAGCGGCCAAATTGATGAGACAATTTTACCAAAGAATGACCTTTTAGATTCAGATATTGAAACCTACATAGAAAAGGTAATCGAGCTAAAAGTAAGCATACACAGTTTAGTGGATGTTATTAGAATGAGGGGATATGAAGTAATCAAGAAGGCATAAAATCTATAAAGATTGCTTCTGAATTCTCGGTAACGTCATTGCGAGAAATAAGCGTTGCATCAGCAACAGCTTATGACGAAGCAATCTCAAGTATTGTTGAATTGGAATGAGAGATTGCTTCACGTAAACACCTTCACTTCGAAGAACTAAAGCAGGTTCGCAATGACGGCTAAATTGGACCTTGTCGGTTAGCCTAGCCCATTCCTGTGATATTCCGCCCCGTTGGGGCTATAAAGGTGTCGCCCCGATGGGGCTTGGTTTTTGCACAAGCATTCATTTTTTCTCCTGTCGCAGGTTCTTCGAACCTGTGCCCCCTATTATTCAAGGACTCTGTCCTTGAACCGATACCCCTTCATAAAACCGGAATGCAAATAA
>CAXBPM010000457.1:0-3197 GCA_963977345.1 uncultured Roseivirga sp. | reverse complement strand
GTAATAACACAGTGCATACACCGAACTAGGTACTTTGGCAATCATGCGGCCCGTTTCCATGTCGTTTAAATCCCAAAGTGCCACCACCCCATCGGCACCGGCAGAGAAAAACTGATGTGGTTCGGGCCCACGCTCCAGCACGTAGACACAGTCTTGGTGTCCGCCTACGGTATTCAGTTTTTTGACGCTTACTTGTGTCATAGGTTTTTAAAACAATTATCTTTCGATCTGATACAAAACTAAGTATTCAACCTGCTCAACCAATTAATAATTCATGCCTTTATTTCTAAAAGCCGATATCAACCCAAAAGTTTGCTTTGCGATATGGGAAATTGAGGAGTCGGAAGAGGAATTAATGCATTTGTATCAACCCAGCGCTACCGAAATCACTGTATTGTCGGGTTTTAAGATAGAAATCAAAAGAAGAGAGTGGCTTTCCTCTCGCTTGGCTTTGAAGACGCTTTTCCCCGATCAAGACTACGAGGTGAACAAAGACACCTTTGGCAAACCGCACATTAGCCTGGAAGGTGTTGGGATTTCAATTTCCCACACCAAGAATTTTGGCGCTGCGGCCTACAGCCTAACGGGCCCCATTGGTATTGACATTGAACACGACCGCGACCAGATTACCCGCATCGCTCATAAATTCCTCCACCCGACTGAAAAGCCTTGGGCTGAAAACCAAGTAGACAAGCTGACTCAAATTTGGTGCGCCAAAGAGGCTTTATATAAACTCCATGGCCGAACGCAACTTATTTTTGCCGACCAACTGGTGGTAGGCCAACCCAATCCCCAACAACAGGCCAATGGCCAAATTATAGAAAGTGGTATTAGTTCAGTGTTTAATGTTCAATGGTTAAAAGAAGCTGACCTGAATTGCTGCTTGGCATACTGAAGCCTTACCAAACATGTAATCGCTATAAATAATAGCAAAATATTCCCTACATTCACTTTTGCCATTCCATTAAGGAAATCGTATATCTGCCAATGTAAAGACCAAGCCTTGTGAAAAACCAAAACATCACCAATATCAAAAGCATACTCGCCATCCCTTTCGCAATGGCCATTATCTTAATCCCATTCTCACTTTTAATAAGTTGGAACACGGCCAGCATGGTGGTTTTCTGGTTTGTATTAATCCCTTTGGTGAGCCATTTGGTTCCGAGAAAAGTTTTCAAAAGCACTAACTCAATAAAGGAATCCATTATTGGGCTTAGCATTTTTTATGTACTTATGACCTTTATGATTTACGAACACACCGAGTTTTTACAGCTGATGCTGATCAGTTTTGTGGTCAATATCTTAGTCCTCTTTTTTATTCAGCTTGATAAAAAGGTGAATAGCGAGGTTTTGGGGTAGGTTTATATGATAGTTTAATTGAAAAAATGTTTTTTTGAGTAAACACTATGATGTTTTTACTCAATCCGTAAGATACACTAATAGAGCAATGAAAAATACAATAATATTTATAATCTCATTTCTGCCTTTTTTATCATATTCTCAAAAGAAAGAACTCGATAATAAATTTAGCAATGGTGATTTAAGATTAGACAGTATAGAGCAAACCATGAAAAATCTCAAGCAAGATTTTGAATTTTTAAAATCTAAATCAGATTCTTTAGAAAATGAACTACTATTCTATAAAGTGAAAGAAGACTATTATTCCGCGGCTCTCTCTGATCAATCAACTCGCTTTACTCTCATTATCTCTGGAGTTTTAGCATTATTTGCAGTTATCTCATTTGGAGCCTTTAAATATGAAGTTAAACGGATTGAAAAAGAAGGAAATACTAAATACTTAAAACATAAAAGAAAATTCAAAAAGCATAACAAGAAGCTATCAAAAACAAAAAATGATTTAGTTAATGCTAAGGGAAATCTCCATATAACAATTGCTACAATTTACCAAAAAGAAAATTGTCATAATATTGCTTTTCTTTATCACCTGTTAGGAGCACGAGATCACGGCATACGTGAGAATAATCGAAAAATCAGTAATTATGATGTGACAATTAATAATTTAAAATTTGCTGCTAATTCTCTGAAAAATTGCGGAGTGGAGGATATTAAAGAATTAAATGGTAGCGCTGAAATTATTAACAAATCTTTTGATAAAATTAGCAGGTTCAAAAATGATACAATAAAAAAACTCATTACAGAAATCAGGTTTTCATTTAATAAATTACACGAATAGCATGCCCCAAACCTGTGACATCATATGAACTCAAGGATTCTGTCCGCTTTATTAAAATCCATTCCGTTATCTACACCACTGAAAAAGATCCCTTCGGGATGACTTAACGCTGGCTTTGGTGCAGCCCTGAATTCAGTAGTTTATTGCTTCCCAATTAAATCAAATTTAAAAAGACCATACTCATCGTGAAAACATAAAGCGGGTAAACACTGATGTGTTAACATCAATTGCTGTACGATTTCAAACACCATCGCAAACATTAAAAAACTCACTATTTAATGTTTGTATTGCTCGATCTCTTCCGTTTTAATGTCAGAATTTAAGCAAACATTAAAAACGCTTAAATTTGATGTTTAGTTAGTTTAGCCACGTCTACCTAATCTCGTCAGACATACTCCTCCCCACTGTCGCAGGTTCTCCGATTTATCTGCCCTTAGGCAGGAGCTGTTAAACCATATGAACTCAAGGACTCCGTCCGATTTATTAAAAGCCATACCCTAATCTACGCTACTGAAAAACCCCGAAATCTCGGGGCCTGCGGGATGACTTAACGCTAGTTTTGGTGCAGCCTTGAATCCTGTTGTTAACTTATACCAGGATTAAATGTTAAACCTGTCAAGCTATTTCAGGGCGAGACAATCAATCCCCCAGCCCCCTTGGCCAAGGGGGACGTGGTAACGATAATTTACCTGTTAAATAAACAGGTTCGGTTTAGCTCTATAACTAAGTAATATTATCACAAGCTAAAGCAAAAAACGCGCGATGATTTCCACACCGCGCGTCTTTAATTTATTGATGGCTTGTTAATTCTTTCTTCCCGGTGTCCAAGGCGCACCTGCTTTTTCAAGCGCTACCTCGTAAGCCTCTAAGGTTTTATAGAAAGCCTCCACTTGACCTTTAAACTGATTGAATCCAGTTTCGGCTAGGCCAAAGTCTCTCTTTTGAGTGGCAGTTGGTAGTTGTGTTGTTCCAGCACTTCCGCCCATGGCCGTACCTAAACGCG
>CAXBPM010000456.1:0-3198 GCA_963977345.1 uncultured Roseivirga sp. | reverse complement strand
TAATGAGAAAACGAAAATTCGATGAATGTTAAGATTGAGGAGAGCTGGAGAGAAGCTTTAAAAGAGGAGTTTGAGAAGGAGTATTTCCAGCGTTTGACGGATTTTGTGAAGGAGGAATATAAAACTCAAACCATTTTTCCGGCACGGAATAACATTTTCAGGGCTTTCGATCGATGTGCTTTTGACGATGTTAAAGTGGTGATTCTGGGGCAAGACCCATATCACGGCCCTGGACAAGCCAATGGGCTTTGCTTCTCAGTAAAAGAAGGAATGCCTTTCCCGCCTTCTTTGGTTAATATTTTTAAAGAAATTAAAGACGACCTAGGCAAAGACATTCCACTAAATGGTTCTTTAGATCGTTGGGCACAACAGGGCGTTTTATTACTCAACGCAACTTTAACTGTTCGAGCGCATCAGGCAGGTTCGCACCAAAATAAAGGTTGGGAAGAGTTTACAAACGCTGTCATTCATCAACTGGCTTCCCGAAAACAAGGAGTAGTCTATTTGCTTTGGGGTAGCTATGCCCAGAAGAAAGCCTCCTTTGTTGACGACAAATCAAACTTAATTTTGAAAGCACCACATCCTTCTCCATTATCTTCTTACCGAGGTTTCTTTGGTTGCAAGCATTTTAGTAAGGCCAATGCTTATTTGGGAGAAAAAGAAGGTGTTGGAATTGAGTGGTGATGGGGTTCTAGTATGGTTTATAGTGTTTTTTATTAGTGTTGTTGAACCTCAATTGTTAGAAAATAGATATTTTCATCTGGATAGTATTGAGGGATGTATATCTTCCCATTGTGAAATAGGTGGTTATCCGCATTGTCATACAGTCTAGTCTCTAATTCTGTTTTCTGATTGAAATCTTTATCAAATACGGTGACTACAATTGAATTTTCGTCAGCCTTATTTTCTGCATTTAAAGGAGCAATCGATAAGCGGATGTATTCATTTCTTTCTTTATCATACAGAAGTTTGAGAAAATGAACCTGAGATCGAACACTCTTTAATAGCTCTAAGACATTTTCAGGGTTTACTCCTTCGAACGAGAGACTATTTTTTGTAAGAGTACTCTGAAAGGCCTTGTGTTCATATTTTCCCTCTTTTACATCCCAAATTAGAAGTTCGTTTGTGCCGGGGTGTGAAAACAAAATTTTGCCATTGTATGATTGAATCAAAGGCCTGAACTTCATTTTAGGAAGGTCAAACCTATTATATGAAGAGAGGTTTTTTAAGGGTGTTATTTCAAACTCTTCGTTTCTTAAATTGAACTTGATGAATCCTTTATTTCTGTATTGTAGACTATCATAAATGCAATAATACTGGTCGTTATCGGCTAAGGTGCAGTGAGTTGTGATGTTTATATAGTCTTTGCCTATTTTTTTTAAGTAGTTTTCATCTAATAAAGTTTTTGATTTAATGAACTCCCCGTTTTCATCAAAGAATGTGGCTTCATTCAGGCTAGTGAAAATGAACTTATTATCTGTCGATAAATCCAGCCTCCAAAGGTTATTCCCTATGCCATTTGGCTCCGCACGAGTGATGGGGGAGGCGTTAATAAATTCATTTTTGATCAAATCTATGGACATCAACTTTGACTGCTGATCATCAAAATAAAAAAGAGTGTCATTTTTTATTTGCGAAAGCCTCATGGCTGTGGAGGCTAAATAGTTGTTAGATTCAACCCTTAGCGTGTCAAGTACCAAACTATAGTTCCCTTCAATATCCCCTGTGATGTTATCTGTTTTACTGCACGAGAAGACAAAAACTGTAAGTGATAAGAGCAAAATGAGCAGTCTCACATTACTCGAAAACCTAAGAATAATTGGAATTACTTTGTCATTAGAACTTTTCATTTGTAGGTCGTCTTTTTTTAGAAAGATAAACTTAAGAAAAGGACTTTGGTAAAATTAAGTGGTGGGGATTATAAGCCCTCCAAGGGTTTGTTCGCTAAGTGCTTAAAACTGCAAGAAATCCTCCATGGTTTTTACACCTTTTTGGTTGGGAAGCCATTCGGCTACCAGCAGGGCACCCATGGCAAAACCTTCTCGGGAATGCGCTGTATGGGTAATTTCTATGGAATCAATTCTTGAATCGTATTGGATGGAGTGCGTACCAGGAGCAGGATCAACACGTTCAGAAATAATGGATAATTCTTCCGGTTGGTTTGAGGCTTGGTTCACCCATTTTGTTTTACTAGGTAAGTTTTCCATTAGGCCTTCGGCCAAAGTAATGGCTGTGCCGCTGGGGGCATCCAATTTATGGGTATGGTGAATTTCCTTCATGCTCACTTCATAGTCAGCTTGGCTGTTCATAAGTTTGGCCAAAAACTTATTCAGCTTGAAGAAGATATTTACCCCAATACTGAAATTTGAAGCCACTAAATAAGTGCCTCCATTGTCATTACAATATTGATCAACTTCAGCTTTGTGACTCGCCCAACCTGTAGTACCCACCACCACCGGTATTTTATGATCGACACACCATTTGATATTATCAGGAGCGGCAGACGGTTGGCTGAAATCTATGGCCACATCAACAGCATCAGAAGAAAGGTTATCTAAATCCGTCCTGTTGTCCACAGTAATTTTAGCAACAATGCTGTGATTTCTATCTAAGGCCAGCTTTTCTATCATCTGACCCATTTTTCCGTAACCTAATAAAAGAATTTTCATCTCGATCTGATTGGAATGGTTACTCCTACACCAATATAGGGAGTGCCACTATTAATTACACCAATTTTGGGTTTGAAGCTGGCAAGGTTATCACTTACATCAAAGCCTTTGAGGTGGGCGTCAATCGAAGCTTCAATAATGTTTAAGCCATATATGGCAAGTGTAGTAAGAAATACTAAATCACGGTTCTTACGCCAGTAATCAGCATTACTTCGATACACTCTTAATTCATTTTCACTAATGGTCTCGCCATTTTTTTGTTGTTCAATCAGAATTTCTGCTTTTCTTGTAAAGTATTTTCTTTCCTCATTATTGTAGTCGATAAAGTAAATGGCTGTTCCCATGCCCACATAAATGATGGGCGCTTTCCACCAGCTATCATTATAAATCTGGCCTAAGCCTGGGAAAATAGCGGATAGGGTAGAAGCTTTTTTAGGGTCATATTCCTTTCTGAGTTCAATCTCTGGAACAGTATCTCCTTCTACCAAGCCTTTGTCCATTATTTCGGTAGGGTCTTGGGCCATTGCCC
>CAXBPM010000455.1:0-3200 GCA_963977345.1 uncultured Roseivirga sp. | reverse complement strand
GTACCCAAAGTAATAATTATTTAACTTGGCCAAACATGATTGTCGAACAAACCGATCAAATATCCTTAAGGAAACTCAATGGCATTTAAAAAACTTGGAAAACGGATGCTGCTTTGGCCATTAGGGCTTCTGTTTCTGCTGACGACAATTCTCTATTTTAGACCGCAAACGGTACGTTTATTCTACCCTAAAGAGGTTTCAAACATTAGCCCGATAGAAGCGAAAAGCTTAATTGAGTCACCAAAGGTGTTGATCTTGGATGTTCGTGAACAGGCGGAGTATGAAGTCAGTCATTTGTCGGGGGCCAAACGTTTTACGCCCGAATTGCTGAAAAACATTGAACCCGACACCGAGATTTTGGTGTATTGTACCGTAGGGGTTCGAAGCGCGAGTTTGGCAAAAGAACTTCAGGCCCAAGGTTTTTCCAATGTGCATAACATTGATTTGGGCATTGTAAACTGGAAAAACGAAGGTTTAGAAGTGGTAGACAATAAAGGACAAGCCACAGAAAAAGTACATGTGTATAAGGGCATCTTTGGCCTTTGGTTGAAAAAAGGAGAAGCGGTTAAGTAAGGTTTATGGGAAAAGCATTGCTCATTATTTTTGTTAAAAACCCAGAATTGGGAAGGGCTAAAACCCGCTTGGCCGCTACGGTAGGAGAAGAGGCTGCTTTGGCAATTTACAAACGTCTACTGGAGCGTACCAAATCAATAACTCAACCTTTAGCGGTGGACAAAACGGTGTTTTACGATCAGGCTTTGGGGGAAAATGACTTGTGGTCCGAGAATGGATTTTCCAAAGCGCTTCAAACCAAAGGCGACCTTGGTGAAAAAATGTTGGCTGCCGTTCAATCGGCTTTTCAACAGGGCTATGAAAGAATTTGCGTCATTGGTAGCGACTGCTATGACTTAACTACTGACATCTTGGAGCAAGCTTTTTCTTCCCTCGAAAACAATGAGGCCGTGATTGGCGAAGCCGTGGATGGTGGCTATTACTTGATTGGAATGAATCGCTTGATTACTGATGTGTTTCAAAACAAGAAATGGAGTACCGAAGAGATTTTCCCTTCTACCATTCAAGATTTTAAGAAGAAAGGGCTTTCGTGTTTTGAACTCCCTGTTTTAAATGATGTTGATACTGAAGAAGACTTGGGCGATTGGGCTCAGGGTATTTTGAAAGAACATAAAAAGGCGTAATCATGAAAGCTATTGTCAATTTATTGCTGCTCGTTTTTATCAGTACTGCTTGCAGTGCTCCACAAACTTCTGCTCAAGACCAATATGTGCCGAAAGCGCATTTCAACCAAAATTGGGCAATGGATAAACTGTGGGAAGATGGCTTGGCTGAAGTGGCACATTACCGTGCAGAACTGAATGTTTATGGAAAAACCAGAAGCTTCGATCAGGTTTTTGTTACCGTAAAAGAAGAGTTCAACAAGGAGTGGAATGTGAAGACGGACGACTATAAAAGGGACGATCTTTTTAGCGTGATGAAGGTGAATAAGTTCGCTAGAATTGAAACCGAAAACTATCCCTACCATTACCTCAGTAGCCTTTTCTTTAAAAGAGATCAACCGGACCAATTGTATAAAATGACGCATACGGGTCAGGAATGGTGTGGCAATACCTTCAAGCAGTTTTTAGTAGAAGGCGACCACTACGCATATGATTACAACAGTTATTTTGACGGGAAGGGTGATGGTGAAATGGAAATTAACGGCACTGATTTTTTATGGGAAGACCAGTTGAGTTATGCGCTCAGGGCTTTAAAGTTTGAAGATGGATTAACCTTCGAAAACCAAGTAGTAGAAAGTCAAATCAACACCAAAGTTAGGACGCCAACCATTTATAATGCTCAATTTTCCGTGGTGGATAAAAGCGATACATGGCAAGTGGAAGTAAAGCTTGACGCAGAAAAAACGAACGTTTACTTATTTGAAAAGGAATACCCCAACCTTTTGCGATCCCAACAGTCATGGAATGGCTACAAGCTGGAACTTGATTCCGTAAGCCGATATCAATATTGGAGGTAAACTTTTAACTTGGGGCCACAAAGGAAAAAGCCATGTCGAACCTGATTATTACCGCACTTTATATTTACCCGATTAAGTCATTGGCGGGCATTGAAGTGGCAAAAGCCAAAGTAGAAAGCCGTGGTTTTCAAAACGACCGCAGGTTCATGCTGGTCGATGAGAACAATCAATTCATCACCCAGCGCAAACACAATAAAATGGCTTTGCTTCAGCCAGAATTGACGGCTTCAGAAATTATAGTTCGGCACAAAACAGAAGCGGTAAGCCCGCTCAAAATCAGTTTAGCTGAACCCAATACTTCTCCCGAAATGGTCACCATTTGGGATGATACCTGCCCTGCAAAACCTGTGAGCCCCGAAGCAGACGAATGGTTCAGCACTGTTTTAGGAATGAAGTGCAGACTGATGTACATGCACGATGACTCCATCCGCCAAGCCGACCAGCGCTATGCAATTCAAGAAACCGACAAAGTGAGCTTTGCCGATGGCTATCCTTACCTAATGATCAGTGAAGAATCCTTAGCCCAATTGAATGGAAAGCTTGATGAGCCAATGGACATGAGAAGGTTCAGGCCGAGCATCGTTTTTAAAGGCGGAAAAGCTCATGAGGAAGATGAGATAAGAAAGGTGTTTTGCAATGGAATTGAAATGTATGGTGTAAAACCTTGCGCCCGTTGTGTGATGACCACCGTAAATCCTGACACTTCTGAAAAAGGGAAAGAACCACTAAAAACCCTCAGCACTTATCGTCAGACTGGTAACAAAATTCTTTTTGGCGAGAACTTTATCGCCACCAGCGAGGGTGAATTAAAGGTGGGCTATTTGCTCAAAGTGTTGGAGAGGAAGACACCTTCCCTGTAAGATTATTCGGGTTTTTTCGCTTTTATTTTTTTAACCAAGAACTCAGTTAATCCACCACCCACAAGTCCTGCAATAAGAATAAATAAGCCTTCGGTTAAATTGTATTGTTTAAGAAGATACCAGTAAAAACGAGTAGTAATATTAAGGGGATTGAGAATTTAAGTTTCATAAGCTGACATATAAAAATGAGCTGCCTTTTTGTAAAAGCAGCTCATTTGATTTAATAAATTCTTATCTATTCTTAGTGTGCCAAAGATTTCTCTTTGTGCTTTTTGATTTGTCTACGTAAGGCTTCAGTACAATGATCG
>CAXBPM010000454.1:0-3202 GCA_963977345.1 uncultured Roseivirga sp. | reverse complement strand
TTGCTGGCCCTAATGGCATCTTCGCCAAAGGTTTCATAGAAATCACCTACCCTAAAAAGCAACAGCGCCCCTGGGTGTTTGGCTTTGATGGCATTGTATTGCTTCATCAATGGGGTTTCCTTCACTTCTGCCTTTGCCTTCGCCATAAATTGAATTTGAATTTTGTGCTTCTTCAAAAATAGAAAAATCCACTGCGCTTTCAATTTCCTATTTATAAAAGTCTGGAAATAGAAGATTTCGTTTACTCTTTAGGCCAAGCCATGCCAACGAAAAACATAGTTTGGGCCATTTCTTTTTCAAAATGACAAAGCTTTTTTCAAAGTGAAAAAAATCTGGGCGCTAGATTTTTCAAAAAGCCCAAAATAGGCCATTTAATAGGCTTTGGCACGATCGGCATCAAGTTCGCCTTATGGTAATCAGTAAAATTCTAAACAAAACTGAGAGTTATGAAAAATCTAAAATTATTAATCGCAACACTTTTAATTATACCAACATTAATCTTTACCAGCTGCGATAACGATTCCGATGAATTGGATGGAACAGGTACCGCTAGATTGGAAGCAACCGATGCTGCAGTTGATGCAGAGAATATCACTGGCGTTTTCTTATCAGTAGAAGAAGCCCAATTTATTGCCAATGGGCAAGTTCAAAATTCAATCATGTTTGAGTCTCCAAAAGAGTTTAACCTAATGGATTACCAAAATGGTGAAACGTACATATTAGGCGAAACGGAATTGGACGCAGGAGCTTACGATGAAATTCGTTTGATTTTGACCTCATCTAATCAGGCTTACGTGAAGTATGTGAATGGAACAAAAGATCAAATTGAAGTACCGAGTGGATCAACTTCAGGTTACAAAATTAAAGGTGACTTTGATGTAATGGCCAACGGTATGACTGAACTTGTTCTTGATGTAGACTTGAGAAAAGCCCTTGTAAAAAGAGGAAACGGTGAGTTTAATTTAAGACCAACTGCCAGATTGATTACTAAATCTTCTGCAGGTATGATCAAAGGTGCTGTAGACGAAGACAACATGCAAGATGCGGATAAAGTAGTAGTGTATGCTTACTTAAAAGGTACTTTTAATGAAGCTGAAGAGGCTGAGCCTGCTGATGGAGAATCAAGATTTGAGAATTCAATCAACAGTGCTGTAGCAAGTAATCTAAATGGTAATTTTACCTTGGCTTATATGCCAGAAGGAGATTATGAGCTGATTGTTGCAACCTACAAGAAAAATCAACTACAAAGTGAATTCGAATTTGAATCATCTACTAAAGTTGAAGTAACAATTGATGGAACAACGACATCTGTTATTGAAGTACAAGCGAGAGTAGTAACTAACTTACTTATCAACTTATTTCAATAATTGATTATCGAAAGGCGCCCGCTGAATACTTTCAGTTGGGTGCTTTTTTTTTGAGTTAAACATATGGTCGACTGAATTGTTATCTAGCGTATATTGAGAAAGTAATTTTCAATATTTTATTTTTTTCACGTTAGGCGATAGATGACCCGTTTCAAACTCAATAATAGACATACCTGGGCCTGGTTGGTAAACTTGGCTTTGATCGTGCTTACCATTATTATTTCGGTAGCAGGATATAAAGCCTATCAAAGACTGGACAATATGGTAAGTGAGCTGCAGCAAAGTGCAGAGCAAAACTATAATTTATTGATCCTGAAGGATGTCTCCTTCTATGTGAATGAAATGGAAACACAAATTGATGCCTACCGAAATAACCCTAAGACAGATTATATCCGAAATTTTAATGCGTCTCTAGACAACAGCCAATACCTGATTGACTCGCTAAAGACAAACTATTACGAAAGGGATGAAATGATTGGGCTTTGTGATTCACTTTCTGATTTGATCAAAGAACGCGCAAAAGTACAGACCAAGCTGACGGCCATTAATTCAGACTTGCTAGAAAACACTTTGGAAGACTTGACGCAGAAAATAGAAGCGTTGCCAAAGGCAATATCAGAGGCAGACACACTTAAAGGAACCGCGCAAAAAATCGGTTTTTGGAAAAAGGCTGGTAATCTTTTAAGAAAAAAAGAGAACAAAATAAAAGCAGACACCACCGTAGCGCCAACGCAATCAGAAATACTCCAAACCGAAATTATGTCAGAACTGGCCAAAGCAAAAGAAGAAAGTAAGGAAAAAGGGTCTGACCTACGCTATCAGCTTTCTACGCTTGAAAAGGAATCGCAGGCATTTCAGAATAAAATTATTGATGTAATCAACACGCTTGAATCACGAGAACTTGAAGAGGGCAGAGACCACGTAAAAGGCATTCAAGATTTGGCCAATGACACCAACCGTGAGGTCGTTATTTTTTCAGCACTTTCCAGTGCGCTTTTGTTGATCACACTCATCAGCCAGTTGAATTATGTAGGTAGAAACAGAAAGTACCAAGCAGTACTTCGCGAAGCCAAAAAGAATGCAGAAGAATTGGCCGAAGCCAAAGAGAAATTCTTGGCCAATATGAGTCATGAAATTCGTACTCCAATGAATGCTATTTCGGGCTTTACCAATCAATTACTAAAAAATGCCCAGCCCGGAGAACAAAAGGAGCAACTACAAATCATTAAAAGTTCTTCCGATCACCTGCTTCATTTATTAAACGACATTCTTGATTTTTCTAAACTTCACGCCAATAAAGTAAAGCTAAAACAAGAAGCCTTCGACCTCAAATTATTACTCAATGATACCATGCGCATTTTTGAGGAAATGGCCGATGAAAAGGGTTTGAAACTAAAAACGTCTTTCGATGGCATTCCTAATTTTGTGTTAGGCGATGAACATCGACTGCGCCAAATTATTCTGAACCTTCTGCACAACGCCATCAAGTTTACCGAGAAGGGTTATGTCGAGCTCCGTGCTTCGGTTCAATTTAAATCGGGTGATCAGGTGAGTTTGCGAATTGCCGTGAAGGATAGTGGCGTGGGAATTCCAAAAGACAAGCAGGCCAAAATTTTTGAAGAATTTGAGCAGGCCACAGTGGCCGATGAGTCCAAAGGGACAGGCCTTGGGTTGGCCATTTCGGCCATGTTGGTGAAACTACACAAAGGAGAATTTTTAATTGAAAGCGAACCCGGCAAAGGCACAGAAATGATTCTTATTTTGCCATTTACGCTTGGGGAAAGCTTGAAAGCAGAAGCCAAAGAGAAAGATGAAAATCTAATTCACCTATCGGG
>CAXBPM010000453.1:0-3208 GCA_963977345.1 uncultured Roseivirga sp. | reverse complement strand
TTTCTTTACCTCTTCCCAGTCTGTGTGCTTCCCAACAAAATAAAGAATGCCTTGATAGCGGCCATATTTACAGATTGGGCAGGTTTTAGTACTTCGATCTGGGCCCCAAGCGTGATATGGAGTGAATGAAATCACATCTTCGCCAATATTTCTTCCAGAGGAGGCTTCTTGCCTATTATTTGCTGATGGATAATTCGGGATATTCAACCCGAGGATAATATTATGTTCCGCTATCTGTAAATCACCTTTTTGCAAAAGGCGTAACACACCACTACCGCCACGGTTGTCCATTGCATTTCTCTTTTTGCTCGTGAGTAGTGGGTCATCATCAAAAACGAATGCATCGATATAGTATTCAGTATCAATATTGGGCTCTTTAATAGAAGGGTGAATGTGAGCTGGGTCTTCGCGGTTTGGGTAAGGGGCTGGACGAACAGTATAGATCGCGTATTTCCCATTTTCATCTGATTTTACCCAACTACGGATGTAGCCATGCCTTGCTACCTTTTGATCAAGATCCTTTCTGTTTGAATAAGCCCCCTTTGTATCGGTTTGGTAATAGTAAACGATAACATTTGGGGCAGGAGTGATGCCGTCATGCTGAAGTATGGTTCCAGTGATTAATAATTTCTGGCCTTCCTCTAACCAGCCTGGGCTTGTGTCAATCGATGGGATGTGCTTTGGCATTCCTATGTACATGAAATCACCGTTTTCGAAAGGCCCACCTATTAGTTTATTGGACTGACCTTTACAGTTGAAAAGAAAAACGACAAGCAGAATTGGATAGAGATACAGTTTTCGAGTCATGACTTTTTTTCCAGCAATAAGCTTCGGAAATGAAGGTTTGTCAAATCGAATAGGCTGTCCTGTTAATTTTTTAAGCTAACCTGATGAGTGTTGAGCAAGGCTTTGAATGCTTGGCTGTAATTTCTGCTCATTCTTATTAAAGAACCGTTGCTGAGCGTAATGTCATAATCTCCATTCAGTCTTGATTTATAGGAGACCACTTCATTCATATTTATGATCGTGGATTTATGAACCCGAACAAATACCGAAGGATCTAATTTTTCAGCCATGGACTTCAGTGTTTCACTCTGGAGGAAATTTCCTTTTGAAGTGATCAGTTTTACGTAGGGACTGGCTGCTTCAATGGACTGTATCGCGCTCACATTTAATACAGAGGTTTCGTTTGCCAAGCTTACAGAAATGATTTTGGCATAAGTGGGTGATTCAGCGATTTCTGAAACAGCGGGAGTTGCCGTTTTTCTACTGTAATGATAAACAGCAACTAATGAGTAAATGGCTAAGCCAACATACAAGTGTTCAGATAAGCCATAAAACAAGACTCTACGGAATGTGTAGGCATGGCTAAAGAACAGAGTGGATACCAAGTTGACGATTAACGGGAATAGTAAAAAGTGAAATGCACTGACCACTATGATTGAGCCAACCATAGCGGTTAAATCCCTGAATCTACTGTCAGTTTGAAGAGTCTTTAATCCTTTCAAATGGAAAAAGGAAAGGGGTAAGAATAGCACCCAAAATGAATTATAAAGAAGTGATTCGGATGGATAGAAACTGTAATCTCTTAATATCGATTCTAGAAAATCTTGACCAAGCCCCACCAAAACAACCAGCGTCAATACACCAAAGCCTAAGTATAGCTTTGTGTTTTTCTGGATATGTTTTGAGAATGTACGAATCATTTTAATGGTTGATGAACTTCCTTCTCTTTACGTGATTATCAGGTGTCGGTTTTACCGTTCCATTTTGTCAGAACTATAACCCACAATAGCCGCAACGGTTTATATAGGTAAAGGTGTGAATAGCATTGGGGAAACTAGGCCTATAGTAACTCTTTGAGATAAAACCGATACTCATTGAGATCCTTTACTTTCTTCGTTTCCTTTATCAGTAGTTTTCCACCAACAATGGCATAAGGGGTTTTATTAACATCCCACTTGTTTGGTGTAGTTTGATATTCATTATCAAAAGGTGAACCATTGAAAGAGGATACTTTTAATAGTGTCCTCTTTTGTTTATTCTCCTTTAATACATACCTGTTGCCTGTTAACTGATCGAAGTATCTTCTCAGCGTATAGCTTTGATTATACTCTAGGTACATCAGACCAATGGTAATATCTGGTTCAGAAAGCTCAACTCTAACATATGAAATATCAGTTGGTTGGTGAAAAAACAATTCTTTATTAAAGGGAGAGTAAATCAGTCTGGGTGTTGTTTTTGGTGTTTTTTGAAATGAAGCTAGACCACCTAAATGCGAAGTGTTGAATTTCTCATTCTTCTTTAGAAGCTTACCATCAAGTTTAATGTAAACGTTATACTGCTCCCTACTATTTAGATAGTGCTCAACGCTTATGTTGTCATCGATAAATAATATTTTCTCTGTAGCACCCAATGGCCCATCAGGTATGGCTACTTTTTTTTCTTGAACGATTTTATTTTGGGACACCCAAAAATTAAAGGCGTAGTCTCCCAATTGAAGAAAAAAACGTTCTGCACCCAATGAAAGGAAAACAGGAACTTCCTCTTCTTTAGTGATAATATTTAGTTCCAATTCATCAACTAACTGACCTCCATTGTATAGCGCTAAAATCGTTTTAGTATTATGCCTTTCAAGAGTTGTAATTTTACCTGACGTGAGAACGATTAGCTCTAGCTGAGCAGTTGTTTTCTTTTGGAAAAAAGTGCTTTCTTGAGCGAATGGAGTTAAGTATATGAGACTTGACAATAGAATTAAAACCAACCTCATTGTTACTTATTTATTTTAAACATTTCTATACTTCCTTCTATTCTATTGAAAGCTACGATACCCATTCCATCTTTGGTGATTGCAAAAGACTGGTATGATCCATTTGGAAGCAATTCAAAACTCCCTCGCTCTTTCCATTCGCTTTCTTCATAGTCAAAAACTAGAATTCTATTTGCACTACTTTTCCCTTCCTTGTCAAGGCTATAAACAAGTAAATAGAGTTGGTCTTTATAATAAACTGCGTCAGAAATTGTCGATTGAGCTTTAGCCGTTAGTCGGGCAGACCCGCCTGTGGAAACCAAGTTTTCTTTCTTAGGCTTGAGAATGTCCTGAATGTATTTTTGGTTACTCAAGTCGGTCTTACTTAATAATGCCCAGTTTTCATCAAACAGCTCGATGACCAAAGTGTTATAACTTTTAACACTGATATAGTTATTG
>CAXBPM010000452.1:0-3219 GCA_963977345.1 uncultured Roseivirga sp. | reverse complement strand
TCACCCTTTTCGTTTCGCACTTCATAAGCCGTAACATCTGGATGGTATACTTCGATTTCGTCATTCTTCTTAAATGTCAGGCCGAAGAGTTTTTGTGCAGTCTGGAAAACTCCATCAACTACGTTTTCAAGCTTGAAATAAGGTTTGAGCATTTCATCATCAATGCTGTATTTCTCCATTTTCAGTTTCTCAGAATAGTAACCGAAATCCCAACGTTCTAATTTATCAATGCCGTCTAGTTTTTTAGCGAATGCTTCCACCTCTTTCACATCATTTTTAGCCGCATCAATTCCATGCTTCTGAATTTCATCTAAGAAGTCCAACACCTTTTTAGGCGACTCCGCCATGCGCTCTTCCAATACAAAGTCGGCATGAGTTTTATAACCTAAAAGCTTTGCACGGTCATTCCTTAATTTAACAATTTGCTTAACTGTTTCTTGGTTGTCGAGCTCATCACCTTTAAAGGCTTTTGAAGAGAAGTCGATGCTGAGTTTTTTTCTCAGTGCTCTGTTGGCGGCATAAGTCATAAAAGGAATATAGCTCGGGTAATCTAAGGTAATCACCCATTTTGCTTCGTGCCCTTTGTCAATTGCATCTTGAGCCGCTTGTTCAAGGGCATAGTCTGGCAAACCTTTGAGGTCGGCTTCGTTTTCTATCACTAAAGCATATTTGTTCGTTTCAGCCAAAACATGCTCTCCAAACTGAAGAGATAACCTTGATAGCTCAACATCAATACCTCTGAGCTTTTGTTTTTGTTCATCGTTTAAAAGTGCTCCATTCCTTACAAAGCCTTTGTAGGTTTTATCAAGTAAAGTGACCTGTTCAGGAGTAAGCTTAGATCTATCCGTAGCGTCATAAACAGATTTTACTTTTTTGAAGAGCGTTTCATTTAAAAGAATATCGTTTGAGAATTCTGTGAGCAGGGGAGATAAGTCTCTTGCAATCGCCTGCATTTCATCACTAGTTTCTGCCGAATTAAGGTTGAAGAAGATAGAAGAAGCCCTGTCAAGTTGTTTTCCCGAGAACTCTAAGGCTTCTACCGTATTTTTAAAACTAGGTGTTTCGCTCAGTTTATTGATCGCATCAATTTCAACCTTTGCTTGATTGATCAACGTCTCAATGGCGGGCTGATAATGCTCGTTTTTAATTTGTGAGAAATATGGAGTTTGAAATGGGCTGTTGTTTTTTTCAATAAGGGGATTCATTGGAAATAATTTAATCTGTTTCAACACTGCAATATTAACCAACTCAAAATAGAAGCTTTTCTTATTCTGTAAAAAGTTTTTCTAGGTGAAAATAGACTGTGTTTTAGAAGTGACGGATGTTGTTTCGTTGATGGATCCTATGTTTTTTAATAAATGATGAAATCATTATTAAACTTTTCTCACTTGAAGGGATAAGTATTGGGATTGCGCAAACAAACCAACGAAGTTGTTAAGATAGTAATACCAACTACTTTGACATCAGGAGTCTATATATTGAAAGTTATAAGTGATCGATTTTCACATTCATCCAGGGTGATAATTGAGTAGTTAACCTAATCCTTCTTGATATATTTTTTGGCCATTCGGTATTAGAGAGTCGGATTTTTTTCGTTCTTTTACACTCAGAACCTCAATTATTTTAATAAACTCAAGGCGTCTTTCACCGCACTACTCAAATTCGAGTTTATTAGAAGACTATTATAATTCCTAGCACTAGTGCTGAATTAACCATATAGACTAAATACCGAAACCGCTGTGAAATTTTTATTTGCCTTCACATTATTTGTGTGTACTGTGCTGTGTAGTGCTCAAGGTACTTTTCAGAGTAACGTTGCTACTGGTAACTGGACTGCTGCTGGAAGTTGGCTTTTAGTAAGTGGATCAGACGCAGATGGTATTCCCGATGCCAATGATAATGTGACTATTCAAACTGGTCATACAATAAATATTGCTACCACCACTACTCAAAACTGTAATAATCTTACCATTGATAGAGGCACTTTAGCTTATACCACTACACCAAGTAGGTTAAATGTACAAGGTAATTTTGTGGCTAATTCAACGGTTGGGACTAGAGCTACTTTATCGGGTTCTTTAAGCACTCATAGACTTGTTATTTCTGGAACTACCACAGTAAATGCTTCTAGTGAGTTAAGAGTCATTGCTGTTAGAATTACGGCAAATGGTACAACAACGCTGAATGGTTTACTTGAATTCACTGTAGCTCAATCTATTAATGACGTCTTTACCAATGTCACCATAAATTCCGGAGGCACTTGGACGAACAGTTCAACTCAAAATTTCACTATTAGCGGATCACTTCTTAATAATAGCGGTAATACTATGACGCCTTGCTCTTCTGTGGATGGCTGTAATTATGTTTTTACAGGCGATGGAGAAAGCATAAGTGGGACTGGTACAACTACCCTTTCACGTCTGATAATCAATACCCCAGTGGATATTACTAATTCGGATGCTCTTGTAATGACTGATGATATAATTGGCTCAGGAAATTTGATTAATGACGGATCAATAACAGTAAATACGCATGCTGGTGTGGCCGTCTATACCCTTGATAATTTTGATCTTAATAACCCTGGTAGCAGCTTTACTTATCAAGGAACAACCAATGACAACCTTGATATTACATTTCCTTTTTATGACCTCATTGTCAACATGGATAATGGTGTTCTGCTCCAAGTGAATAATAATAATGTATCGGTCGAAAATGACATAACGATTAATTCGGGAGAGTTAAGGGTGAGAGACAATAGAACATTGGCGGTAACGAGAAATTTAAGTATTGCAGGGGCCAACGCTGAATTCTCCCCTTTCTCAACAGGCAGTGTAGTAAATATTGGAGGTAACCTCCTCATGTCAGCTGGAACTTACGACCAAAATGAAGGAGATGTAAACGTAACGGGTGATATAATTTTTACTGGGGGTGCAATGACTTTTAATGAAGCTGGAACTTCTACTATAGATGCAACGGATATGTCGATTACGGATGCAGCAGTTACTTTAAGCAGCGGGACGATGACTATTTCAAATGCTGCAGGTGGTCTCACCATCAATAGTAATGCAGAGAATGTTGTGGTACTAACTACACTTGATGTGGCTGGCCAAATTGCCTTACAAAGTGGTTCCACTATTCTAAACTCAGGAGCTGACGTTTCTGCTGGATCAATTGCCATTTCTGGTGGGACATTTAGGCCAAATGATGCTACAGTAGTGT
>CAXBPM010000451.1:0-3234 GCA_963977345.1 uncultured Roseivirga sp. | reverse complement strand
TTATCCTACACATCTTGTAGACTTTACTTTACGAGTTAACGAATTATATACTTTCTTTGCAGTGAACAAGGGAAATTCGGATCGTGTACGCATTTTTATTCTTTTTAAATTTTGTGCTCATCTATACCATTTTTGCGGTGTATGCGGAAAGAAAAATCTCTGCATTCATTCAGGACAGGTATGGCCCAATGGAAACGGGTCCTTATGGTTTACTCCAAACCGTAGCCGACTTGCTCAAACTGCTCCAAAAGGAAGATATTGTTCCTTTAGCAGCCGATAAAAGAATCTTCAAAGTAGCTCCACTCATCATTTTTACTTCGGTGTTTGCTGGTTTTGCGGTGCTTCCGCTTACTTCGGATTTTGGTGGTTCTCAAATTGAAACGGGAATTTTCTACCTATTGGCCATCGTTTCGCTCGATGTGATTGGTGTTTTGATGGCAGGCTGGGGTTCCAACAGTAAATATGCTTTGCTAGGCGCCATGCGTTCTGTGGCTCAAATTATTTCTTATGAAATTCCTTTAGGGCTATCTGTGGTTTGCGTCATCATGGTTTCTCAGTCGCTCAACTTGCAAGAGATCGTTTATCAGCAAGGCATCTTTATCAATGCGATAGACCCGAATGCTCAGAACTTCCTTTTTGGTATAAAGGCTTTAGGGATTGAAACCACTCACATTGGCGGTTTCCTGACTTGGAACATTTTCAGAATTCCATTTTTCTTCTTGGCTTACCTTATCTTTTTCATTGCCTCATTGGCCGAAGCCAACCGTGCTCCATTTGATATTCCGATTGCAGAATCGGAATTGGTCGCTGGTTTTCATGTAGAATACTCTGGCTTCAGATGGGCCATGATCATGCTTTCAGAATATGGTATGATGCTCTTGATTTCATTTTTAGGAGCAATTCTGTTTTGGGGTGGTTGGAACACCCCTCTGCCTAATATTGGTTCTGTGGCCTTGGCCGATTGGACCAGTGGCGAACCTGGCACGATTGCAGGACATTTATGGGGCGCATTTTGGTTGGTGTCGAAGGCTTTGCTTACAGTAGGTTTGCAGATTTGGATCCGTTGGACCTACCCTAGATTAAGGCTAGATCAGCTTATGAATTTGAGCTGGAAATACCTGACTCCGGGCGCTATAATTTTGGTTTTGGTGAGTGCTTTGTGGAGATTGCTGATGATATGAGTAAGTACTGGAAAAATATCGCCATTGCTACAAAAACCCTGAAAGAAGGGCTCAAGGTTACTTTTGAGCACATGAAGGATGCGACTACTCAGCGCGATCCATTGTATGTGGATGATGAAAACTACTTCGAGAAACAGAACGGAATTTTTGCCACACAATACCCTAAAGAAATTATTCCGGTGCCCGACAATGGGCGCTATAAGCTTCACAATGAAATTGAAGATTGCATTGTCTGTGACAAGTGCGCTAAAATTTGCCCTGTAGACTGTATTGATATTGAGCCGGTGAGGGCGGTAGAAGAAATGGGGAAGACTTCCGATGGCACCCCGAAACGGATTCATGCCGCCAAATTCGATATCGATATGGCGAAATGTTGCTTCTGTGGTTTGTGTACTACCGTTTGCCCTACGGAATGCCTCACCATGACAAAGGAATATGATTTCAGTGCTTTCGATTTTGCAGAGCATAATTTTGTGTTTGGCGAAATGACACCGCTGGAAATTATTGAGAAAAGACAGGCTTTAGAAGAGTTCAACAAAAAGAAGGAAGAAGAGAAAGAGAAGATGGCGGCTTTTGCGAAAAGCAAACCTGCCACTGAAACGGATGCAAAACCTGCGGGTGCAAAGCCGGTTTTTAGGCCGAAAGCAATGAAGCCGAAAACGGCAGCTACTTCTACTGAAGAAAAATCGGATGATGCACCTAAGCCAGTAAGGCCAAAAGTGGTGATGAAACCGAAAATTCAGGTAAAGAAAACAGAGGAGCCAAAGGAAGAAACTAAAGGGGAAGGCGTTCCAAATGCCGCAAGACCGAAAATCCCGATGAAGCCGAAAATTCCTGCTGCACCAAAAGCGGAATCTTCAGAAGAAAAGCCTGTGCAGCGTGTGGTTATTCGACCTAAAATTCATGTAAGAAAGAAAGAGGAGGAAGGCTCTTCGGAAGAAGCTAATCCAAAACCTCGTCCGATAATGCGGCCAAAAATCCAGCCGAAGAAAAAGGATGATGAAGATAAAAATGAGACAAACGATTAACGGATGCTAATAGAGAACATCATATTCTATGCGTTTTTAGGACTTACGGGTCTGTCGGCATTGTTTATTCTTATGTCGAAGAATATTCTGTATTCGGCATTTGCGCTGATCGCTACTTTTATTGGAATGGCGGGAATTTTCGTTTTACTCGGTGCTGAATTTGTGGCCATCACCCAAATTTTAGTCTATGTCGGAGGCGTTCTCATATTGATGGTTTTTGGCATTATGCTCACTAACCGTCTGTCGCAAGCCAAAGTGGAGACAGAGGTGTACAATAAATTCTTTGGTATTTTAATCTCGGCCGGGCTGTTTTATATTTTGGCCAAAGCCATTGAAATGGCAGATTTTGCCAATATGGGTTGGATGAAAAATACTCCTTCAGCACCTTCAAGTGTACGAGATTTAGGAATGAAAATCATGACGGATTATGTACTGGTTTTCGAAGTGATTGGCATTCTGCTTTTGCTCGCTTTAATTGGCGCAGTACGCATTGCAGGGAATACAAGAGAGGAGGGGACTGATGCCACTTAATACCATTTTGTTGGTGGGTGCCGCCTTGTTCTGTATCGGTTTGGCTATTGTGGTGACTCGTAAAAATGCCATTGCTGTTTTGATTGGCATCGAACTTATGTTGAATGCAGCCAACTTAAACTTAGTTGCTTTTAGTCGTTTTGATGCGGTAGAGTTGCAAGGTCAGGTCTTTGCGCTTTTTGTGATTACCGTAGCCGCTGCCGAAGCCGCAGTAGCGCTGGCAATCGTCATTAAAGTGTATCAACATTTCCAAACGGCCAATCTAGATAAAATCAATGAACTGAAAGGATGATTGATTTGAATGACATCATATCGACCACGGAATTTAATCCTTTGATTTACTGGATCATCGCTTTGATGGCCATTCCATTGCTATCTTTTTTTACAACTACTTTTCTCAAGAAAATAGCACCCGTCTGGGGCACGCTATTATTGGGAATTAACCTTTTGATTTCCATTTATCTGGCTTCGCAATATTGGGACACTACGGGAGT
>CAXBPM010000450.1:0-3243 GCA_963977345.1 uncultured Roseivirga sp. | reverse complement strand
TTTGCGAGCCGGGAAGGGATAATGTGATCATCAATCCACCTACCTATGGCATGTATAGAGTAAGTGCCGATATTAATAATGTAGAGGCGCGTGAGGTGCTGCTGACAGCCGATTATGATTTAAATGTGGAAGCCATTAAATCGGCCGTAGACGAAAACACAAAGATCATTTTTATATGTTCGCCAAATAACCCAACAGGCAATGATGTGTCGTTGAATAAGATCGAAGAAGTATTGCGATTTTTCAATGGAATTGTTTTGGTAGACGAGGCTTATGTAGACTTTACAAGTAGACAGAGCTTTGCGTTGAGGCTTGAAGAATTCCCCAATTTATTGGTGCTTCAAACTTTCAGTAAAGCTTGGGGTTTAGCAGCACTAAGGCTAGGAATGGCTTTCGCTTCGGAGGAGATATTGACTATTTTGAATAGAATCAAAGCACCTTATAACCTAAGTGGCTTAGTTCAAAAAACCGTTTTGAAGGCATTGGAAATCCTTGAGAAGAAGGACAAGATGGTAGAGCAAATTCTTAAGAATAGAGGGATATTAGGCGAAGCCTTAAAGCAAATCCCTATGATAAAAGCGATTTACCCTACCGATTCAAACTTCTTTTTAGTGAAATTAGAGAATGCGTCTGACGTATATCAGAAGCTTATCGAGCAAAAAATCATTCTACGCGACCGCTCTAAAGTAGCGCTTTGCGAAGGAGGGGTTAGAATTACTGTGGGCACTGAAAAAGAAAATGAATTACTAATTGAAGCGCTCAAAAACTTAAGTGAGAAATAGCGACTGTTGCGTAGTCATGCTGAACTTGTCTCAGTATCCGTTTATTATCACTGAAAATTCTCTGCTTATCAAAAAGTAGGAATTGCTGAGTTACTAAATAATAAACGGTGCACTGAGCACCAAATACTAACAACCATTTTAACCAAATGATGAAAAAAATACTCTTTATAGATCGTGACGGTACGATCATCGTTGAACCGAAAACCGACTTTCAAGTAGACTCTTTAGAGAAACTTGAGTTTTTACCGGGTGCCATTTCTAACCTTAGGAAAATTGCAGAGCAATTAGACTATCTACTTGTAATGGTAACCAATCAAGATGGGCTAGGTACGGATTCCTTCCCTGAAGACACTTTTTGGCCAACACAGAATAAGATGCTCAAAACCCTTGAGGGAGAAGGTGTAGTATTTGATGAAATCATCATCGATCGCACTTTTGCACATGAAAATGCACCTACCCGCAAACCAGGAACGGCTTTGCTTACTCAATTCACTAACGGTGATTATGATTTGGCCAATTCTTTCGTTTTGGGCGACAGGGAGACAGACATTCAATTGGCAGAAAACCTTGGTGCTAAAGCCATCTTTATTGCTGAAGAGCAAAACCCTAAAGCAGCTTTGAGTACCAATAGTTGGGACGAGATCTTCAGGTTCTTGCAAATGCCTGAAAGAAAGGCTGAGGTACACCGCGTAACCAAAGAGACTGATATTCTAATTCAGTTGAATTTGGATGGAACAGGTCAATGCAAGAATGAAACTGGCTTGGGCTTCTTCGATCACATGCTCGATCAGTTGGGGAAACACTCTGGTGCAGACCTAACGATAAAGGTGAAAGGTGATTTACACATTGATGAACACCATACGATTGAGGATACGGCTTTGGCTTTGGGCGAAGCTTATGCGCTAGCGATAGGAAATAAGAAGGGTTTGAACCGTTACGGCTTTCTATTGCCAATGGATGAGGCTTTGGCTCAAGTGGCGATCGATTTTAGTGGCAGGCCATGGTTGGTTTGGGAAGCCGAATTCAAACGCGAAATGGTGGGCGACATGCCAACTGAAATGTTCATGCACTTCTTTAAATCATTTTCCGATGCCGCTAAATGCAATCTGAATATTAAGGTAGAAGGCGACAATGAGCACCACAAAATTGAATCGATTTTCAAAGCTTTTGCTAAGGCCATTAAAATGGCAGTAAAGCGAAATGCAGATGAAATGAACAGCTTGCCAAGCACTAAAGGTGTACTTTAGATTGCTCCCAATTTTATTGCAACAGCCGAAGTAACTTTCGGCTGTTACTTGGTCAGTAATTTGACTGATGGGCTTTCTATATTTTGAATTGTCTCTGGATTAGTTGAAAATTTTGTTATTTCGAGCGATGAAATTTTTAATGACTTTTTTCGCCTTGTTATTGATGGGGCAGACCCACGCTCAAAGTTTAGATTGGTGGGATCAATTGCATAATTACCCAGCAGCAGCTGGACCAGACCGCTTAGATTATATTTCCATTTCACCGGGTTATTTAGGGCCAAATGCGCTTAGAATGCCGGTTTTAGGGAATGTGATTATCGATAACAATATCTCATTCGACATTCGATATGAGCACCATGTTGGAAATGGAGACATTACCGACAATGCCTTTCTACAATTGAACCTCCCGATAAGAAGAGATAAAGCCATGTTTTATGTGAACAGTATTCCACTCGAAAATTGGAATGTAGATGCATCCACCCGTGATGAACGCAGAATGATGGGCATTTCTGGAAAAGGGAGAACTACTGGAGATATAGCCTTTGGAATTATATATAAGATTTTTCATGAGGACAGAAAGGGTCCGTTCAATTTTGCCATACGCGCCCATGCAAAAACGACTACAGGTGGTAATTTGGCTAACGCCCGCTATACGGATGCAGGCATGTTGTATTGGGAGGGAACTTTTAGCAAGTCGTTTTTGGTGCAGGAGAATTCGCGCTTTTTGGGGAAAATGATGTTGGGCTTTTATACTTTTCAAACCAACGTTAACCGTTTGATCAATGGCTCAACTGAAAGACAGAATGATGCTCCATTGTATGGTTTAGGTTTGGAATACCACCATTCTAAATGGCAGATGGATGCCGATTGGTCAAACTATCAAGGTTATCAAAAGCATAGAGATAACCCTTCCTTCCTTCGTTTTAATTTGACTAGGCAATTGAATGGGGGTGCGATTAGTTTAGGCTATCACCACGGACTAAGGCAATGGGATTGGGACACTTTTTCAATCAATTACAGAATTAACGTAATTGAAATTTTAGACTAGTCTGTTGCTCTAATTGCATAAGCATTCTTACCTGACTTAAGTCATCTTTTTAACTAACCGTCATCAGTCGGGATGCCTTGTCTTGCCTTTATCTTTGCTTTAAGAAAAAGGTAATACCATGGAATATACTACAGCCGAAAAGGCAGTTGAATTAATAAAATCAGGT
>CAXBPM010000449.1:0-3247 GCA_963977345.1 uncultured Roseivirga sp. | reverse complement strand
CTGCCAGTCAAGCCAATAACACAGGCGAAGTGGTTATGGCAGAAGTAACCAGTTTAAAAGATTTAGTGGTGGAGGACACATCCACTTTGGCAAATATTGCTGAGGGTAAAATGCCAATAGAAACCCAAGTCAATGTGCTTCTTGCAGAAGCAAGGAGTACTGAGAGAGAGAATCGGAAAGCGTCCGATCAGGTACAGAAATCGGTTGTCAATCGTAAAAATATACTGACCAATGCCACAGCCAAATTGGCGAGTGCCGAAGCATCATTGAATGCAGCTATGGAATTACAAAAACCATTGGCGTAAGGAGGTAATATTCTCAAGTGAATTGTTATTAAAAAAGGCCAACGAGGGCAGTAAAACTGTAAAATATGGGTTTAGTGATTTATAACTATCTTTATAGAGGTGTGTTTTTTTTTATAACTATAAAAATGAAATTATGAAGAGCAAGATTTTTGGAATTATTTGCGCCCTACTTTTTTTAGTATTCGCTTGTGGAGATGATGGAGATGCAGACAATAATGAAGTTGTTTCAGTAGTAGGTGTTTGGGGAAGTGAAAATGGAGCAGAGTTTTCTTATTTGACACTTTTGTCAAACAATACTTTTCTGTACGCTGAAAATGACCTGTCTGTTAGTTCTAACCTAGAGAATGGCTTAGAACTGGGCACCTATACATACGATACTAGTAAAGAGGAAATAACATTCAATATTGCCTACGATGATAATGCACCGGGTGAAGATTCGGGTATTGGTGATATTGGCACTCCGGTGACGTTTAATGCATCAGTCTTGAATGGGAGCACTAGCTTAAGTCTTGCGGATGGTGATTTAGTCTTGGATAAAATAGAGTTAACAGCTACTTCTCCAGTGATTGGTGTTTGGGGAGTGGAAAACGGGGATGAGTTTTCTTACTTGATGCTTTTGTCAGACAATACCTTTCTGTATGCTGAAAATGACGTAAGTGTAACCTCCGATGCTGAGAATGGTTTAGAAGTGGGAACCTTTGCCTATGACCCGAGTAATGAAGAATTAGTATTCGATATTGAGTACGATGACAACGCTCCTGGAGAGGATTCGGGTGTTGGTGATACGGGAGCATCGATTACGATGGATGCAGTACTTTCAAATGAAAATAACACATTGACTGTTGCAGGTCTAATACTTTCAAAGGCTTTATAGGTTTTAGGTAGCGTGTTGGTTACGGTATATAAAAAAGGCAGCATGTTATACGTGCTGCCTTTTAGCTGAATGTGTTATTTGATGTTTATGTTTACCCTGCTGGGTTGTAAGCAACGCTCTTTATTTTTTGCCTACCTAGGTTATTGAAAATTGAACCAGCAGATACAAAAGAGTATTCTTCGCCTTGAACAGAATGGATTCCGCAACCAATAGCGTCAACAATTCCAGTCTTGTCAATGTAGAATTCCATCTGCAAATATTTAACGTGACCACCATTTGTACCATTATCGACAATGCCTTTTGAAAGTACGATCATTTCCTCTGTATTTTGAGAAATCCCAACAAGAGGGCTGCCTTGATCTAACACGCCTATTGTACTGAATTTATATGCAGATAACACGCTTGGATATGTCCAAGAAAAGAAATCATAGAAGCCTACCTTACCCTCTGGCCCAAGAACTCCCCATAACTTACCGGAAGAATCAAAGGAGAAAAATGAGGCCGCTTGACCACCCAAGGTTTTGCCGCAAGAATTAATGTTTGATATGGTGCTACCAGAGATAACCATGGTCATGATTTCTCCTGATGTCGATATTCCAATAGCCCGATTTTCTGTTGTGAAGGCAATCTGTTTCATGTTACTTGTATCTGTACCATCAGCAGACCTTACACTATCCCAAGTGCCTTTATTGCTGTTCCAAACCATAATTGCTCCATCTTGGTTAACGGCATAAAGTTTATTGTTAAACTGTGGGCCTGGGAGCTCGTTCGAACTGCTGATTGGACGATTTACTAGTGTTTCTAAATTTTCCATTTTTAATGTTTTATGTTATGTTAATACTTTATTAAATATGCTTATATGATAAAATTATAGATTTTATATTATGAAATTTAACTTGTATTTTATCAGTATTATAAAAATTGTAGTCAGCAACCGTTTTTTGAAGTGAATGAATGAAAAGTAGTGGGACAGTACTTGAAACTGACGTATGGAGGCACATATCAATTGAAAATATGCTGTAGGCAACGGAGGAAGTATCTAAAGTTTGGTTGATAAGAAAAAAGAGGTTAGTAGACCTTTGGCCTCTTGTTGGAGAAAACTCTAGCCAGCGTGCGAATGCTTCGCCTGAGCCTAGGATTGATTAATCTAAACTGCGTTCTTTGTCGCCCTTCCAATCTGAGGGCAGGCTGAATAGTAAACCTATAATGGCGAAATGCCTTTCAGTTTAAAGAGGCTTTTTGTTGGTGAAGCATATCAACTAGCCGAGAAGAATAAAAAATCAACAACATATAAATGAATATATACCAACAAATAGAAGCTGAAATTAAAGCGGCTTCAAACATTGTAATCACCTCGCATAAATCGGCTGATGGCGATTCAATTGGCAGCTCTTTAGGCCTTTTGCGTTTTATCGAAAAGCTAGGTAAAACAGCTACTGTTTGTCATCCAGATCCTGCACCTAACTTTCTGTATTGGTTAGATACTTCGGCTTTTCTGTTAATGACAGAACAACCAGAGGAAGTCGCAGCCGCTTTTGCCGCAGCCGACTTGATTTTCTGTTTGGATTACAATGCGACCAACCGTATTGGGCCTGAAATGCAAGCCTTGTTAGAAGCGGTGACCTGTAAAACAGTAATGATTGACCATCATTTAAACCCGGAGGCATTCCCTACCTTAACGGTCTCTGAAACCACGGCTTCTTCTACTTCAGAATTGATTGTTGAATTGATCGAACAATCGGGAAATGGTTCCTTACTCGACTCCGAAATTGGTACGCCTTTGTACCTGGGTATATTGACCGATACAGGCAGTTTTAGATTTCCTTCTACCAAGCCACGCACGCACGAAATATTGGCTAAACTATTGGCCGCAGGGGTGGAGCATCACTTAGTTCATGAAGTATTAAGCGATAACAACACCGCGAGTCGTTTGCGTTTGCAAGGTTATGCCATGTGCGAAAAGTTGGAGATTATGGAAGACTACATGGTGTCCGTCATATCACTGTCGAAAGAGGAGTTAGCGAAATACAATTATCAAAAAGGAGATACTGATAACTTGGCCAACCAA
>CAXBPM010000448.1:0-3248 GCA_963977345.1 uncultured Roseivirga sp. | reverse complement strand
GTTTTTGGGTAGGAAATCATTTTTCCACAATCTTCACCTTTAAAAAAGTCTGGTAATCGCGCTCATCTTTGTAGGTGCGTTTCAGCCAAAGAAAATCGTTTTCTGTGCCTTTGGGTAAAGCCTCATTAAGGTTAATTTCCCATTCTACTTTTCCCAAAAACTGCTTTTGATCAAAAAGCAGAAAATCAGTGGTCATATATTTTCTCACCGCTGCTTCTAGCTCTGGCGACTCATAATACTTAGGGATTTGCTGCAACTCTTTCATCACAGCGGCTGGTATTCGTCCAATGCTCAAGAGCAAGACTTTATCACCTACAGAAAAAATATTTGCATTTACTCTTAACTGCTCTGGATCATCTTTACTACCAAAACTTACGGCACTATATTCAGGCAAAAACTCGGCTGGAATCGCAATTTTGTTGAGGTACTCATTTTTCTCCGCATCAAAAATATAAATGTAATTGTCGCTTTGATGGGTAAAAGCAAAGGTACTGCCCGACAATCGTGTGAAAGTCGGATAACCCCAATCCATGTACTCGCCAGCAGTACGGTAAATATTGTCAGGTTCCTTATGCATAACCGTAGTGTTTTCACCCGTCTCAAAATTCATTCGAAAAACCGCATCAACGGAATCCTGATATTCCTGACTGCTGCGCTTTCTATTGGTAAGGTCCAAAATCAGAGCCACTACTTCTGTTCCTCGTTGGGTTTCAAAAGCCTTTATCCGTTGGGGGGAATAATCAAGCCAAACACCTCCTCCAGGGTTTATTGGATTGTCATAACGCCCAAGCCTTTCACCAGTCTTGGAGAAGCGATAAAAGTAGGGGTTACCAAAAGCCACCAGTTCATCATTACCATAAAAGCTCCAGCCATAACTAGAATTGCCCATATAATTTGGTCCTTCTATATGAGGGTTAAAAGAAGAAAGAACCTCACCCTCTTTGTCCATCACCAAGTAATCACCCGATTGAACATCCGCAAATAGAAGATCTCCTGTGCTACTTTGGTAATCTAATAATTCAACCATTGAGAGTCTATCAATGACCAAAGAGTCAACAATTTCGGTTTTGAAGCTTCCTATTTTACTTCCTGAATTTTCTTCTCTACTGCCATTGCAGGCCACCATTGTTATCAGGCAAAATGTGAGTAAAAAGAGTTGAGAGTTTTTGAAAAATTTAAGCATACAAATCTGAGGTTATAGTTTTTCTGGATTGGTGTCTTCTACAATTTTTACTTTCAAGAAGGTCTGGTAGTCGCGTTCATCGTTATAGGTTCTTCGCATCCAAAAATAGCCTTCCGAGGTGCTGATTTTTTCATACCCTGTCGTGCCAATGCCCGACTTTACTTCTCCCAAATATCGTTCTTGACTAAAAAGTAAATTATTTGTCGTCATGTACTTTTTAATTGCCGCTTCATATTCTTCCGATTCAAACCAATAGCCACCATTACCCTGTATTTCTTTCAGAACCAAATCAGGTATTCTACCCGAGGAAGAAATCATAATATAGTCACCAGTAGATACAAGGGAAGCGTTAACTCTAAGTCGCTCTGGCTCTCCCTTTTCTCCAAACTCAATAGTTTCGTACTCTGGCTGAAAAGCTTTTGGAATTGGAATCGTACTCACTAGACTATTTTCTACCACATCAAAAATGTAAAGCATGGAGTCAATACTGTAGATTTGTGCAAAGCGGTCGTTCTTCATTTTCGTCACATATGAAAAACCACGGTCTGCATATTTTCCCAAAGTGCGATATACACTTTCCGACTGCTTTTCCATCACGTGATTGGACTCTCCGGTTTCAAAATTCATACGATACATCATATGACTGGAATCCTGAAAAGCTTGAGATTTATAATTTTGGCCAGCAGGCTCAGTGATAAAAGCGAGCACTTCAGTTTCACCTTTGTTGGTGTAACTATCAATCATTAAAGGGTTATAGTCTAAAATCCAAAGCCCTTGTGTTTCTACTGGGTAAGGAATTCTAGCAAGCTTGTTTCCTTTTTTATCGAACTGGTAGAAATAATAATTGCCATGGCACACCAAGCCATCATCTCCATAAAAACTCCAACCAAAATCATAATCACCAACATAAGCCGGGCTTTCAACATGGGGATTGAATTGCAAAAGCACTTCGCCTTCTTCGTTAATGATAAAAACTTCTCGAGTTTGCTCATCGCTGATCAGTAACTCTTTGGTGTTCGGATCATAATCTAGAAGCTTTAATCTTGAGAGTCGGTCGAACATTACAGAATCCACTACCTGAGTAGTATATGACTTGATTTCTGTTGTCGAATTTTCAGATGAAGCCCCACATGAAGTAAAAAATAAAACAAGGAGAAGGAAACTAAAAATTGAGAATGCCTGAGATCGGAGTTTCATTATAGCTTAAGTATAATTTTATGTTCTAAAATATAAATTAATAGCCCAGAAAACAAAAAACACCATAGCCGTGACGCTGCCCAAAACAATAGGACTTCAAAAGAAATACTCAATCTATTAGCTATAATATTTGGTTGAAATCTAGTATTTTTAGTAAAACTAAAAATACTAGATTAATGATTAAGGGAAGAGGCGCTCAAAAGCAGGTGAAGAACAGGTTCTTGATGCATGAATATGTGCAAGAACACCTAGAAGCAATCGATGAATTTGATGGCCAAAACCCGAATACCAAGTACATCCCCATCTTCCCAAAAACCATTGTCAACAAAGTGGAAAGTCCTGATGTCGGCATGACCTATTCCCTCAACCCTTATCAAGGTTGCGAGCATGGCTGCATTTATTGCTATGCGCGAAACAGCCACGAATACTGGGGCTACAATGCTGGGCTAGATTTTGAAAAAGTGATCATGTACAAGGAGTCCGCGCCACAGCTGCTGGAAAAGCATTTGCAAAACCCCAATTGGCAGCCTTCTACCATCGTGCTTTCTGGCAATACCGATTGCTATCAACCTTTGGAACAGAAGCTTGAAATTACCCGAAAGCTGCTGGCGGTTTTTCTCAAATACAAGCACCCGGTGGGCATTATTACCAAGAACGTCACCATCACCCGCGACCTCGATATTATCGGGCCTTTGGCCGACCTCAACCTGATTAGCGTTTATTTCAGCCTCACCACTTTGGATGAATCGGTTAGAAGAAAGCTTGAACCTAGAACAGCTTCGGCTGTTAGAAAATTGAAGGCCATTGAAACGCTGACCAAGCGTGGCGTGCCCGTAAACATTATGATTGGCCCTATTATTCCCGGCCT